>CALPLN020000062.1 GCA_943324415.2 Sediminibacterium ginsengisoli
GCTTTCTCTCAAAATGGAACCATTGCAGAGAAAACAAAAAACATGGAATTGAAAAAAGGATTTTATGATTTTTACTGGGATAACTCGAATGGAAAAATTTATCTAGTTGTAGATAGATTGAATACACCCTTTTTATACGTCAACTCTTTGCCTGCCGGCCTAGGATCCAATGATATTGGGCTTGACAGAGGTCAGTTAGGAGATTCAAGAATTGTATATTTTAATCGTGTTGGAAAAAAATTATTACTAACGCAACCTAATTTGGATTATAGAGCTGTCACTAATGACACAAGAGAACAAAGAGCAGTAGGTCAATCCTTTGCGCAATCGATCTTGTTTAATTTTACTATTGAAGCCGAAGACATCAATCCTACTAATCCTAGTGCTAGCAAAATGCTAATTGATGCGACTAGTTTCTTCCTAAGAGATGCGCATGGTGTAGTAGATAAAATTAAACGTGCAAGACAAGGCACCTACGCCCTGAACGAAAACAGATCGGCCATATATATTCAAAACACTAAGAACTTTCCAAAAAATGCAGAGTTCGAGGCCACCATTACATTTGTTGGCGGATCAGACGCGGGAAGATTGGTACAATCTGTAACCCCTTCTCCAGAAGCAATCACAGTTAGAATGCACCATAGCTTTGTGGAATTGCCAGACAACAATTATACGCCAAGAAAATATGATATTAGAAGTGGCTTTTTTGGTACAAGTTATTTTGATTACAGTTCTGACATTAGCGAACCTATTCAACAAATGGTGATCAATAGACATCGTTTACAGAAAAAAGATCCTACCGCTCCTGTTAGTGAAGCAGTGAAACCAATTGTATATTATTTAGACAACGGGACACCTGAACCTATACGCTCTGCATTATTAGAAGGAGGAAAATGGTGGAACCAAGCATTTGAAGCAGCTGGTTATAAAAATGCATTTCAATTGTATATCTTGCCAGACTCTGCAGACCCTATGGATATTCGATACAATATGATCAATTGGGTACACCGTTCTACAAGAGGATGGAGCTACGGCGCCTCTGTTGTTGACCCTAGAACTGGCGAAATCATTAAAGGTCAGGTATCACTTGGATCTTTAAGGGTTAGACAGGATTATTTAATTTTTGCGGCCTTATTATCTCCTTATGTAGCTGGCAAGGCGGTTTCGGAGGAAATGCGTAAAGCAGCAATTCATAGATTGAGACAACTTTCTGCCCATGAAATTGGTCACACTTTGGGATTGCAACATAATTATGCCTCTAGTTTTAATGACAGAGCTTCGGTAATGGACTACCCTCATCCAAACATTTTTGTCAATGAAAAAGGTGCTTTAGATTTCTCTAAAATTTATACAGACGAAATTGGACTATGGGACAAACGTGCCATCACATATGGATATCAAGATTTTATAAAAGGCACTGATGAAGCAAAAGCCTTAAATAATTTATTAGAAGAAAATTCGAAAAATGGATGGCAATTTATTGCAGATGCAGATGCAAGAGCAGCAGGTGGCATGCATCCAAATGCACATCTATGGGATAACCAACCTGATGCTGT
The DNA here is from genome assembly GCA_943324415.2 of Sediminibacterium ginsengisoli. Lineage (GTDB taxonomy): Bacteria > Bacteroidota > Bacteroidia > Chitinophagales > Chitinophagaceae > Sediminibacterium > Sediminibacterium ginsengisoli_C. The sequence goes on from CALPLN020000062.1 coordinate 1,557, forward strand.
AGATGGTTTAATGCAAACTTTTGCTGTGCGCAACAAGGCAATGCAACAATTTAGCGAAGAAGCTGTAAAAGTGGGCACTCCCCTTGCTCAATTAGAAGATGCTTTAGTTCCCGTGTATAATTACCATCGTTATCAATACGAAGCAGTAACAAAATTAATTGGGGGCGTAAATTACCAGTATAGTGTTAGAGGAGATAAAAATCAAATTCAACCTACCATATTGTCAAACTCAATACAGCAAAAAGCATTAGATGCAGCACTTGCCTGTTTAGCTCCGAGCTTTTTATCTATTCCTGAAAATATATTACAACTGATTCCTCCAAGACCTCCGATGTATTATGGTGTAGGTGAATTATTTACAAAAAGAACTGGATTAAGTTTTGATGCTTTATCTCCAGCTGAAGCTTTGGTTGATTTTGAATTGTCCTTTTTATTCAATGCAGAAAGAGCCAATCGTTTAGTACAAAACAAAGCAAGAGCCAATAGCATGGGCTGGGACAATGTATTGGATGCGATACTAGATAAAACTTGGTATGCACCAACTGTAGCTGGTTTAGCCGGATCCGTTCAATTACAAACGCAACAACAAACATTAAGTTGGTTAATTGGTATGAGCCAAAGTACTGATGCGAATTTTGAAGTAAAAAGTATTTGTGCCAATAGATTGAATAAATTAAAATCTAAATTAACTAGCTTGTCAATCAGCAATCCTAAGCTTGCAGCACATTATCAATATGCAATTAGCAGAATCAATGACCCTGAAAAAATTACACTACCAAAACCTGTAGTCATTCCTCCAGGCGCGCCAATTGGCTGCGATTTGGACTAATTTAACTACCCTTAGCGCAATCTAAGGATAGTTAAATTTTTTTACACAAAAAAAGCCCGATCAAATTGATCGGGCTTTTTTAATATTGATCGAAGGATCTTACGCTAACATTCTCAATGGCTCTTCTAATAAGCTCTTAAGTGTTTGTAAGAATGCCGATCCAGTTGCACCATCTACCACGCGGTGGTCACAACTTAAAGTTACATTCATTACATTACCAGGAACAACTTGACCATTCTTTACAATAGGTTCTTGAGCAATGCCACCCACCGCTAAAATACAAGCATCTGGAGGATTGATGATTGCAGTGAATTGATCTATACCAAACATACCTAAATTAGAAATCGTAAATGTGCTTCCTTCCCAATCGGCAGGTTGTAATTTTTTATCTTTTGCTTTCTTTGCAAACTCTTTTACAGAGCCACTAATTTGAGTCAATGAAAGTCCATCAGCGAAACGCAATACTGGCACTAATAAACCTTCGTCTACCGCTACCGCGATACCAATGTTTACGTGATGGTTTTCTCTGATAAAATCGCCCATCCAACTGCTATTCACTTTTGGATGTTGTTTTAATGACAAGGCAGTTGCTTTCACAATCATATCATTGAAACTAATTTTTGCAGTTGCCGTTTCGTTCAATAATGTACGTGCTTTAATTGCAGCATCCATATTGATTTTCATGGTTAAGTAAAAATGCGGTGCAGTGAATAAACTTTCACTTAAACGCTTCGCAATCACTTTTCGCATTTGAGAAACTGGCGTATCAACAAAACTTACAGTTCCAGCTGGCACTGAAGCAACCATAGATGGCGCAGCGCTAGTTGCTTGTGCTGTTGTTGGTGCAGCAGTAGGCGTATAATTTTCTAAATCTGTTCTTGTAATTCTTCCGTGTTCCCCAGTGCCTTTTACAAACTTTAAATCAATCCCTTTATCTTTTGCAATTTTTTTAGCCAATGGCGAAGCAAAAATCCTGCCCTCATTCACTACTTGTGCTGTTGAAGCATTCGTATTGGAAGCAACCATAGGTGCTGTCGTTGAAGCGGTAGCCGGCTGTGCAGCTGGTGCAGGTGTTGGTGCGGCAGCTGATGCAGCTCCACCCTTTAATGCAGCAACGATTGGCGCAATATCCAAACCTTGTTGTCCGATGATACAAAGTAAATCGTTCACTAAAATTTTCTCTCCTGCTTGTGCACCTTGGTATAATAAGATACCATCTTTATAAGACTCCAATTCCATCGTAGCCTTATCAGTTTCAATATCTGCTAATACTTCTCCTTTTTTAACGGAGTCTCCTACTTTTTTATGCCATCCTGCAATCACCCCTTCTGTCATTGTATCACTAAGACGTGGCATCAATACCACTTCTTCCATCGCAGAAACATCCACCGCTGGAGTTGAAGCAATTGCCGCCGGTGCAGCTGCTGGAGTAGGTGCTGTTTCAACAGCAGTAGGTGCATTGGTCGCACCTGTATTTTGAGCAATCAAAGCAGTAACATCTTCACCTGCTTTTCCAAATATTGCCAATAAATCGTTTACTTGTAATTTGCCACCACGAGGCGTACCAATATGCAATAAAACACCATCTTGATAGCTCTCCAATTCCATGGTAGCCTTATCCGTTTCAATTTCGGCTAATAAATCGCCTTTTTTAACGGTATCCCCCACATTCTTGTGCCAAGCCGCAACAACACCTTCGGTCATGGTGTCACTTAAACGGGGCATTAATATTACTTCTGCCATAGGTAAAAAGCTAATTTGTAATTGAGTCGTGAAATTACACTAAAAATGTATTTTTTCCCACCGAAAAAGGCAATTTTATAGCAAATAAGGCCAAATTAAGGTAGTTAGGGATAAATAACGACGCCCTATTGACCCTGTGCTAAACTATATGCTTTTTTATCTCCCCACATGTTCAATAGTTCTACTGAACTAATTTGGAAATCTTTTGATAATGCGCTGTATAAGCTAATGATTGAATCCTGCGTTAAAGAGGCAGTCGCATCCGTTTCGAAACGTAGTCTAAATTGATTGACCAAATTCGTATAAACCGACCCGGTTGGCCATACTTGCGTACCTCTGTTAGAAATGGTCACTAATTTTAGTGACTCTGTTGCTTGTTTTAAAGCAATTTTTGCAATTTCATTTGGCTGTAGTTCACACTCAATAAAAAAGTCAGCCCCTAAGATTTTACGAGCCTCATAGGGTTGCTTACTTAATAACATTGGGTTTTCAGTGATCTGGCTATTGGTAGGCACAAATTGGAAGTCTTGTAAAACAGGTTTTGGATTATGCGTAGGTTGTTTGCCAAAATTATCAATGATCGCCTGTGCAAAAACTGTTGTGTTCACAGAAGGAATAGACTTGTCACCAAAGTCTCCTGTATGAATCCCTGACTCTAATGTAAACAACAATGCATTCTCAATTAAGGTTGCTTTTTCCATCATGCCAAGGTGACGTAACATACTCAATCCACTCAACAACAATGAAGTAGGATTTGCAATATTTTTCCCTGCAATATCTGGCGCTGTACCATGCACCGCTTCAAATATTGAGATATGATCTCCGATATTAGAGGATGGCGCAAAACCAAGCCCACCAACTAATCCAGCGCATAAGTCACTCACAATATCGCCTTGTAAATTGGTTAATACGATTACATCAAATAAGTCGGGACGACTTACCAATTTCATACATAAATCATCCACAATGACATCATCTGCTTTTAGATTTGGGTATTCTTTTGCGATCTCATTAAACACTTCTAAGAATAGTCCATCAGTTAGTTTCATGATGTTGGCCTTGTGTCCGCAAGTAATTCTTCTTGCTCCTTTTTTCTGTGCCATCTCGAATGCATAACGGATCACTTGCTCACTACCCCCTCTTGTAATAAACCTTCTTGCCAATGCAACATCTCTTGTTAACATATGCTCAATACCACCATAAGTATCTTCAATATTTTCACGTACAATCGTCAAATCTATATTCACTCCTGCTTTACTAAAAACAGTATCTACACCACTTAAAGTTTGAAATTTTCTATCATTTGCGTAGGTATTCCATGTTTTTCTTGCAGTTACATTGACACTTTTTACCCCTTTTCCCTTTGGCGTTTCCATAGGCCCTTTAAAAAGGATGCCTAAGTTTTCAATGGTTTCTTTTGCTTCTGGCGTCATCCCATTGCTAAACCCTTTATCAAACACCCATTTACCCATGTCTACAAACTGATACTCCAATGGCAATTTAGCTGCATTAAATATGCCAATTACCGCTTCCATAATCTCAGGACCGATTCCGTCACCTTTCGCTACAGCTATCTTCATTTTAGTCAGTTTTTAAGTAAATATTGGGGTTGAAATACGTTTTGCAAACGTTCCCGCGAAGTTAGGTGAGTTCCTCGTTCCTAAAAAAAAATAGGGCTACTTTTTGGTCAAGCAGATAGAAATATTTCCTAATTTTAGCACGCAGTATACTCTGCAAGTTACTTTTGATCACAATGGTCATGATTTCTACAATTTCGGAAGGAATAGAAGTAAGTGTTGAAACCTTTTACCAAAAAGATTACAGCAATCCATTACAGCAAGACTTTATGTTTGCTTATCGTATTACAATCGAAAACCACAATGCTTTCCCTGTAAAGTTATTACGTAGATTTTGGGAGATTTTTGATAGCAATGGAGACCATCGAGTTGTGGAAGGCGAAGGCGTGGTGGGCGTACAGCCTTTAATCATGCCTGGGAAGCAATACCAATATGTAAGTGGTTGCAATTTAAAATCAGAACTAGGTAAAATGCAAGGCTACTATAGCATGGAAAATATTGAAAACAGGGAGTCGATTCAAGTTAAAATACCTGCATTCAAAATGATTGCCCCCATTAAATTAAACTAAGTCCGACCAACTCGATTCCTGCTTCATTCATTTTAGCACACAAATTTAATTTGCTAAAAATCCAATTTCACTTGATTGAAAATAGTAAGGGCTGGGGTTTTCAACAATAGCACTAAATCGCTTTTTGATTTCCCATTCTGTTGTTGCATCCAAGATGATACAATTTTGTAACCAATATATTTACCCACGTTGCCTGGAATATCTTCTCCAAAATAATCATTGTAAGGCGCTTCTGTTAAAATTGCAGATGTCAAATTTGGATCTACCGAGAACAGCCTATTTTGACTTGATAAAAAGGTCCAAATATCCCCTTCGTTTTCTTTAATTGCTTTCAATTGATTGGCTGTATAGCCTAACAATAGTGTATCTGAAGTCGTTGGCAAACATTGTTCAAGTATATATTGACGCTTACCTATTTCAATCATTTGTTCAATCAACTGCTTTCCATTCGTCGAGATTGGTTGATAATCGTTCAGCACATTTTGTAAAGTATTGACTACAATATACGGAGGGGCAAATTGACGACTAATATAAGTAGGATAGATGGTATTAATTTGCTCAGAATAATACCAGCTTGATTCAGCACCTAGGTAAAGTTGAAGCCCGATTGCTACGCCGTCTTTAGTCACTACATTTCCATAAGTTTCGAGTGGTCCAATAAAATAAATCAATCGCTTTGGTAAAATGTATGCTGGAAAATAAAAATGAAAACGTCTCAAAGCTTCCTCTATTTCTGAAGTCGCTTTTTGGGAGGCTTGTATTTTTTGAGTTGCTTGATAAATAGGGAGATAAGCTTGATAAAATGCCCGTATTTTTTTTGGCTCTTTTTTGGGAGACAGCATTAAAATTCGATCAAAATAATCTGCCGAAAATTGAGGGTATTGTTGAATTAATTGGGACAAACTTGCTTCAAAATTCAAGGTATCCATGGCAAAAAATGCACTGTCAAATCGAAGCTCAGTGATGTTAGGCTTTGGCGCATTGCTTGCTGGATCCTGAGATGGCGTTTTACAGCTCCACAAAGCGAGACAAAGCAACCCAATAAATAAAGGACTTATGCGCATCCCCGAAAGTACAAAAAAAGCGAGGTTATTTCCTTTAAAAACCGACCTTTGGCTCATGAAAATTTGTATCGCCCAACAGAATTATCATATTGGTAATTTCGAAGCCAACACAAAGCAGATCATTGATGCTATTGAGTCTGCAAAACAACAAGGTGCTGACTTAATTTTATTTAGTGAAATGAGTGTGAGCGGTTACCCCGCTAGAGACTTTGTAGAATTCAATGATTTCATCAATCAATGTTATGCAAGTGTAGATGCGATTAGGAAAGTGGCAGATACCATTGGTGTATTGATAGGATCGCCTGCCCACAATACAAATGAAAAAGGGAAACCACTCTACAATGCTGCGTTTTTCTTATACGATCAAAAAATACAAGCAGAGATTCATAAAACATTGTTGCCTACTTATGACGTATTTGACGAGAATAGGTATTTCGAGCCTGCCAACAATTGGAAAGTAGTGCCCTTTAAAGGAAAAAACTTAGCCATCACCATTTGCGAAGATATTTGGAACCTAGGCGATAACCCACTGTATACTATTTGTCCAATGGATCAAATGATGCAACAGTCCCCTGATATTTTATTAAACCTAAGTGCCTCTCCATTTGACTATACACATGACGAAGACAGGAAAGCAACGATTAAATCCAATGTGGTCAAATACAAAAAGCCATTGTTTTATTGCAATGCCATTGGAAGTCAAACTGAAATTGTATTTGATGGGGCATCTTTAGTTTTTGACAAGGATGCCAACTTATGTGGTGCATTGCCTATGTTTGAATCTGCAATGCAAATTTTTGAATGCAATGATGATGGAAGTATCAACGCACCGATTCTTGAACCAGCTGCTTCTGTGCCAAGCAAAGAATTAAATCCTGCGAATCTTATACCTGAATTAAATATCGACCAAGTCTATAAAGCTTTAGTATTAGGTGTTAAAGATTACTTTAATAAAATGGGATTTAAAAAAGCTATCCTTGGTTCTTCTGGAGGCATTGACTCAGCAGTGACACTTGCCATTGCTTGTGAAGCTTTGGGAAAGGAAAATGTGTATGCTATTTTAATGCCCTCCCCCTATTCGACACCACACTCAGTTGACGATGCAGTTCAATTGAGTCAAAACTTAGGCAACCCCTATGATATCATTGCCATCAAAGCCGTTTACGAAAGTTTTTTACAAACATTGAAACCTATTTTCAAAGAGCTGCCATTCTCGTTAGCAGAGGAAAATATACAGAGCAGATCAAGAGGTAATATATTGATGGCCATTGCCAATAAATTAGGTTATGTGTTATTGAATACTTCTAATAAAAGTGAACTAGCAACAGGTTATGGTACATTATATGGAGACATGGCAGGAGGACTAGGCGTATTGGGTGATTGCTATAAATTACAAGTGTATGCATTAGCCAACTATATCAATTCAAAAAAAGAGCTTATCCCTCAACATATTATTACAAAAGCACCAAGTGCTGAATTAAGACCAGATCAAAAAGACAGTGATAGTTTACCTGACTATGCTGTACTGGATCAAATCTTATACCAATACATTGAGAAACGTGCAGACCCTGCAGTGATCAAAGCACTTGGATTTGACGCAGCATTAGTGGATCGCACCTTGAAGATGGTGAATACCAACGAGTACAAACGAAATCAATTTTGTCCTATTATTCGTATATCGCCAAAAGCATTCGGCGTTGGAAGAAGAATGCCTATTGTTGGAAAATACTTAAATTAAATTATGAAAAACAAAACGATTGCTTGCCTAGCTTGTGTTTTACTTTTTTTAGGAGGAAACACATTTGCACAAAAAGTTGAGCCAATTTTGCCAGGTGCCTATCAGACTTCCCAATACCTGCCTCTTTTAAAAAATAAAAGAGTGGGCTTATTCACCAACCACACTGCTACTGTTGGTCAAAAACATTTGATTGACACTTTACTTGCTAGTGGTATTCATTTACAAAAAGTATTCACCCCTGAACATGGGCTGAGAGGAACTGCAGATGCAGGAGAAAAGACCAAAGATGGAATTGATGAAGGAACAGGCGTTCAAATTGTTTCTCTTTATGGAAAAAAATATGGACCTAGCAATGAAGATCTCAAGGATGTGGATGTATTGGTTTTTGACATTCAAGATGTAGGAACCCGTTTTTATACTTATATCTCTTCGCTTCAATATTATATGGAAGCTGCATGGGCGAACAACAAGCCATTGGTAATCTTAGACCGCCCTAACCCAAATGGTCACTATGTGGATGGCCCTATTTTAGAAAAACCCTATAGCAGCTTTATAGGTAAAAAAGAAGTGCCTATTGTGTATGGCATGACCATTGGAGAATATGCAAAAATGTTGATTGGCGAAAAATGGTTGACTGCACCTGCTGATAGCAATATCAATAAAACTGCAAGTCCTCTTCAATTAACCGTGATTGGTTGTAAAAATTATGACCACAAATCGATGTATACCTTCAATATTGCACCCTCACCAAATTTGCCTGATATGAATGCCATTTATTGGTATCCAACAACTTGTTTGATCGAAGGATCAGTCATGAGCGAAGGTCGTGGCACAGCGCATGCATTTGCTTATATTGGACATCCTAGTATCA
>CALPLN020000063.1 GCA_943324415.2 Sediminibacterium ginsengisoli
ATCTGCTGTCGAGTAAACTGCAACCGTTTTGATACCCATCTCTCTACAGGTTCTTATGATACGCAAAGCGATCTCGCCACGGTTGGCAATCAATATTTTTTTAAACATCTTTTTAATTTAAGTTAAACTGGTTGGGGAGACCTTATGCAGGTTGCACTAAAAATAATGGTTGATCAAACTCTACTGGGCTTGCATCTTCTACCAATACTTTTACAATCGTACCTTTTACTTCTGATTCGATTTCATTGAACAATTTCATTGCCTCAATAATACATACCACTTTACCTAGACTTACCTCAGTTCCTTCTTCTGCCATTAAAGGCTTATCAGGAGCTGCTCTTCTATAAAAAGTACCAATCATTGGACTCTTAATAGTGATTAAATTATCGGCTGGGGCCGCAGCAGGAGCTGAAGCAACTGGCGCTGCTGCAGATGGAGCAGCTGGAGCTGATGCATACACTGTTTGCGCAGGCGCAGAGGTGACAGTGATTTTATCTTCCTTTTGCTTAATGGTTACTTTACCATCTTTATCTTCGATGCTAATTTCTCCAATATTGCTTTTGTTTACTACCTTAATTAAATCGTGAATTTGTTTTAAGTCCATGTTTGGTTAATTTGGACAAAAATGGGTCTTTTTTGCCAAAAAGCACAAAAAAAGGGTCATTTTTTATTAAAAATGACCCTTTTTTGAGGAATTTATATGAAGCCGCCTTTTGAAAAAAGGACTATAAAACTTACTTTACGCGCTCTACGTACTCTCCGTTCTTAGTATTAATCTTGATTTTCTCCCCTTCGTTCACAAACAAAGGCACCATGACAGTCGCACCTGACTCAATCGTTGCTGCTTTCAAAGCACGCGTTGCTGTATCTCCTTTAACACCATTCTCACAATAGGTGATTAAGACATCCAATTTCTCTGGCAATTCTGCTCCAATTGGCAATTCGGTCTCTGTATTCATAAATACAAAAACTTCGGCACCTTCAATAAGGTACTGAGGCGCATCGATCATCTCTTCTGCCATCACGATTTGCTCAAAAGTTTCATTGTTCATTAAGTTGTAACCGCTGTCATCCTTATATAGGAACTGGAATGTTTTTTTCTCAACACGAACTGGATATACGGTTTCACCGCTATTCCATGTCTTTTCAATTGAGCGCTTATTGTCTACGCCTTTTAATTTAGCCCAGATTTTAGCCGCTGCACGTGCTGTTTTATTTTCTCCAAACTCAACTACAGTATATAAACTATTGTCCAATTTTAGGATCATTCCACGTGTGATGTCTGATGTTGTTGCCATAAGTATGTTTTATTAAAATAACTATGTGAAGCGCAAAAGTAGTACTTGCGAGCCATTTAGAAAAAAACATCAAATTTTTGTTGAAAAATAAAGGTAAAAAAAGCTCGTTTAGCCTATTTTTGCGCCATAATTAATAAATAGTAGACTATGTCAGTACTAGTAAATAAGCAATCGAAGATCATTGTACAGGGTTTCACAGGTACAGAAGGTAGTTTCCATGCCACTCAAATGATGGAATATGGAACTCAAGTAGTTGGTGGTGTAACCCCAGGTAAAGGTGGTACCATCCATTTAGACCGCCCAGTTTTTAATACAGTGGCTGATGCTGTTAAAGCAACTGGTGCAGATGTAAGTATCATTTTTGTTCCTCCAGCATTTGCTGCAGATGCAATCATGGACGCTGCAGACGCTGGTATCGCTTTAGTAGTTTGTATTACAGAAGGTATCCCAGTTCAAGATATGGTGAAAGCAAAAAATTTCTTAGCAGGTAAAAGCACAAGATTGATTGGACCAAACTGTCCAGGTGTAATCACTGCAGAAGAAGCTAAAGTAGGTATCATGCCTGGCTTTATTTTCAAGAAAGGAACCATTGGTATCGTATCAAAGAGCGGTACATTAACTTATGAAGCAGCAGATCAAGTGGTGAAAGCTGGATTAGGTATCACCACTGCCATTGGTATTGGTGGAGATCCAATCATCGGGACTACTACAAAAGAAGCAGTTGAATTGTTAATGAACGATCCTGAAACTGAAGGTATCATTATGATTGGCGAAATCGGTGGTAGCATGGAAGCAGATGCAGCTAACTGGATTAAAGACAATATGAGAAAGCCTGTTGTAGGATTTATCGCTGGTCAAACAGCGCCTCCAGGACGTCGTATGGGTCACGCAGGTGCGATCATTGGTGGTGCAGATGATACTGCTGAAGCAAAAATGAAAATTATGGCTGAATGTGGCATTCACGTTTGTGCAAGTCCAGCGGACATTGGTAAAACAATGGCAGCAGCATTAAAGAAATAAACCATTTCATTCGAATAAAGGAATCCCTTAGTATACCCATGCTAAGGGATTTTTTATTGTATTTTTGAATCATGAAATTGAACTGTATCGCTTTATTATCCACCCTATTCTGTTGCGTCTTCTTTACTAACCTTGCAACCGCGCAACAAAAGCCATTGAGTATCCATTTTACGACACCAACGAAAATGTATCAAGGTGAATCATTAAAGTTAAAAGTACTAGTGAAGCATCAAATTAAAAAAGAACAAACTGGACATATTCAACTTGCCTTAATCAATGCAGAAACAAAACAATCGGTAGATGGATGGTTCTTGAACTTTTTTCCATTTCAATATTTCACGACCATTGCGAATGAAGATTTTGAGACTGAATTTCCATTTACTGTGCCCAATGATTTTAAAGGTAAATTCATCATTGAATTGGTAGCACAAGTGGATACCATTCAAGACAGCATTCGCGTTACCATCCCCACCTGGATTAAGCATTAAAATTGGACCACCTCATTTTGCATAAAGAAGTAGACTATATTATTGTTGGGCAAGGACTTGTAGGTAGTTGGCTAAGTTACTATACACTGCAAGCAGGCAAAACCTGTATTGTTATCAATGATAGTCATACGCCAGCAGCATCTAGTGTTGCCAGTGGTGTGATCAATCCAGTTACCGGAAGACGCATCGTGCAAACCTGGATGATTGATACTTTTTTACCTTTTGCACTAAGCGCCTATGCTGACATTGGCAATCAATTAAAGACCACTATCGTTAAAGAAGCACCTGTCGTATTGATTCATCCCTCTGCGCAGATGCAAGAAAGTTTTGAATATCGTTATCATCATGATAATGTGTATTTGCAAAAATACAAGGCTGAAGATGTTAAAGCATTCATGCATACGCCATTTGGTACGGGGCAAATCAATCAGAGTGTTTGGATTGATTTAAATACTATGTTAACAAGTTGGCGTGAAAAATTAATTGACCATCATCAATATGTAGATGAACGATTTGATATGGAGGATTTAAAACTAAAGGACGAGGGAGTTGAATGGAAAGGAATACAAGCCAAGCGCATTTTGTTTAGTGATGGTATCGGAAGTATGCAAAACAAATATTTTAAAGGTCTTCCATTTGCGCCCAACAAAGGAGAAGCATTGATTGTGGAAATTAAAGACTTACCCAATCAGGCAATTTATAAACATAATTTATCGATCGTGCCTTGGAAGGATCAACTTTTTTGGGTAGGGTCAAATTACGAATGGCAGTATGAAGATGCCAAACCAAGTATTGCTTTTAGAACAAAGATGGAAACTGCACTCACACAGTTATTGACCATTCCATTCAAGATTGTTGACCATATAGCGGGATTAAGACCTGCCAATCAAGATCGAAGACCCTTTGTGGGCATGCATCCTGCTTACAATGCAATTGGTATATGTAATGGGATGGGCACCAAGGGTTGTTCTCTTGCACCCTATTTTGCCCATGCATTAATTGCGCATTGTGAAATAGGAACGCCGATACATCCTGAAGCAAATTTGGACAGATTTAAATTATCTTTATTGTAAATACATCAACATGTCATCTCCAACCAATAGTTATTATAATATTCCAGTTGCTTACCGTAAAATGGAAAACCTGCATATTGTTTTTTGGATTTTTAAAGACATCGGTTGGTGCATGAATTTTAAATGGCTAGGCATTTTGATGATTATTCCTACCATGATTATTTCTATCGTAATCGCTTGGAGAACTAGAAAAGTTATTTCAGAGCTTTGTCATAATCTCGCCATTACAGTGTGGATTTCTGCGAACTCCTTTTGGATGTGTACCGAGTTTTTCGGCATCGACCATATTGCTATTGGTTATGGTTTAAATGTAAAACATATAGCGATGATCCCTTTTATGATTGGAGTCATCATCCTCGCCTATTATTATATCTGGTATAAACCAAGACACAAAGAAGATCCTCAAACTTTATAGGTATTTCTTTAATCGGTAAGATTGAATAAAGGTCACTAATCCTAGCATTGAGATGGTTAAAAATGCCCATCTTAGACCAAGTGCCCCCGACAAGAATCCAACAATAGGCGGACCAATTAAAAATCCGAAGAAGCCAATAGACGAAACTGAAGCCAATGCAATACTTGCTTGTCCTGGCTCTGCCGATTTTCCCACACTACCATAGATGGTTGGTATCACCGAAGAGACCCCAAATCCAACCAACATGAATCCAATAGTTGATGTATAAATAGATGGATATAGGATCGCAATAATCAAACCTAGCGTAACCAATAAGCCACTTAACATCAATTGTTTTCTTGGCCCCCAATAGTTGATGAGTGCGTCTGCGATCATCCTGCCTGTGGTCATACAAGCCATGAAACTAATATATCCAATGGTTCTCTGACTTTCTGGAACCTTCACCACTGTTTGATAAAATACCCCACTCCAATCGAACATCATCCCCTCGCAGATCATGTTACTTAAGGCGATCAATCCAAATTGAAACATCAATGGAGTTGGTTTAGTCCACATTTTTTTTAGAGATTGCTTATTCGATTCACTATGTAATAAATGCTGATGTGTGGTGATTAAAAATAAGTACCCCAATGAGAGTATCACAACAAATTGCATGAGCGGTGTTAAAGATTGCGCGATAAAATAACTGCCTACCAATCCGCCCACAAATCCCGCTAAACTCCAGAATCCATGAAAGCTTGAAATAATACTTTTCTCAAATAATTTAGCCAACTCTACCGCTTGCGTATTGACCGATACATTGAATAAATTTCCAATCATGCCAAAAATAAAGAGTGCGACTCCTAAATGAAAAATACTGGTATTGGCAGCCCACCCTATATTAACCAATGCAAGAGGATATAAAATAGAAGCGATTTTTAGCATTTTGTTACTTCCATGTCTAGCAGTCAAGCTCCCAGAAATCGGGATGCCTAAAAAAGACCCTAAGGGCAAGAACAGCAGCATCCCTCCAAACTGTGCATCTGTTAATCCCAGCGCCAATTTAATATCGGGGATTCTACTCGCCCAACTAGCAAAACAGATTCCTGTATAGAAAAAATAACCCGATAAAATAACGCGTCTGGACTGTTTGGATATACTTGTTTCGCTCATAGCTCAAAGATCGGTAATTTATAGGATTTGGGCTATATTTGCAGACCATTCATTATAATCGCATTCTATGTATCGTACACACCATTGTGGTCAGTTAAATATCCAATTTGTCAATCAAGAAGTTACCCTTGCTGGCTGGGTACAAACCATTCGTAAATTCGGCGCTATCACTTTTGTAGATCTTAGAGATCGATATGGCATTACACAACTCCTATTAGGGGAAGGATTACAGGCGCAACTAGATGCTCAACCATTGGGTCGTGAGTTTGTCATTCAAGCAAAAGGAAAAGTGATTGAACGTTCCAGCAAAAATGTGAATATCCCAACAGGTGAAATTGAAATCAATGTGACTGAATTTAAAATACTCAACGCGTCGATGGTACCTCCATTCACTATTCAAGATGATACGGATGGCGGAGATGATATTAGAATGAAATACCGTTTCTTAGATCTAAGAAGAAACGCCGTTAAAAAGAACATTGAATTAAGATATAGTGTCAATCGCGCTACGCGCAACTACTTGCATGAAAAAGGATTCATGGATATCGAAACCCCTTTTTTAATTAAGTCCACTCCAGAGGGCGCAAGAGATTTTGTTGTGCCTAGCAGGATGAATCCAGGTGAATTTTACGCCCTACCCCAATCCCCTCAAACTTTTAAGCAGTTATTGATGGTGAGTGGCTACGATCGTTACTATCAAATTGTAAAATGTTTTAGAGACGAGGATTTAAGAGCAGATCGTCAACCTGAATTTACACAGATTGACTGCGAGATGAGTTTTGTGGAGCAAGAAGATATTTTAAATATGTTCGAAGGATTGATTAAGAGCATTTTTAAAGATGTAAAAAACATCGACTATACTGAAGCTGTTCAAAGAATGACATGGGAAGATGCCATGTGGCATTACGGCAATGACAAACCTGATATTCGTTTTGGTATGGAATTGTGCAACTTGAAAAAGCCAGCACACGTATTCTCTGATAAAGCGGATCAAGCTGCTTTGATCAATGGCGTTGATTTTAAAGTATTTGACGATGCAGAAACGGTTATTGCAATTGCTGCACCAGGATGTAGTGAATTTACACGTAAACAAACAGATGAATTAACTGAGTGGGTTAAGCGTCCTCAGATTGGCATGAAAGGCATGGTATTCATTAAGTGCAATGCTGATGGTAGTTTCAAAAGTAGCGTAGATAAATTCTATTCTGAAGATAAATTAAAAGCCATTGCTGCTGCTGCTGGTGCAAAAGCTGGTGATTTGATATTCATCCTTGCAGGCGCTGAAGAAAGAACCCGAAAAGCAATTAGTGAATTAAGATTAGAACTAGGAAAGCAATTGGGCTTTAGAAAAGAAGATGAATTTAAATTATTGTGGGTAATGGATTTCCCATTATTCGAATATGACGAAGAAGGCAACCGTTGGGTCGCAAGGCATCATCCGTTTACTTCTCCTAAACCTGATCATATTGACATCATGATCAACAATGCACCGGAAATTAAGGATGCTTCAAAATATTTAGAACATCCCTATGCCAATATCAAAGCCAACGCGTATGATATGGTCTTAAATGGCAATGAAATAGGCGGAGGTTCAATTCGTATCTTCCAAAGAAATCTACAAGAAAAAATGTTTGCTGCTCTAGGCATGTCCCCAGAAGAAGCACAACATAAATTCGGATTCTTATTAGGCGCATTTGAATATGGTGCACCGCCACATGGTGGAATCGCATTTGGTTTTGATCGCTTATGTGCTTTATTAGGCGGTAGCGAAAGTATTAGAGACTTTATCGCTTTCCCTAAGAACAATAGCGGCCGTGATGTGATGTTAGACGCACCAAGCAGTATTGATGAGAAGCAATTTGAAGAATTGCATATCAAACTAAATTTAAAGTAGTCAAATGCAACAACCTTCGAAATTATACATTGTACTGTCATATATCTTAATTCCAATTGCATTATTGTTTGGCTTCCTTGATAGCCTATTGGTGATATCAGCTCTAGCAAACCCTAGTGCATTGATCCTCGTGTTTGCAATGGCCTGTATTGTCATCTATAGCTTTGCTAGTTTCAAATTTTTAAAACTAGGGATAGAAAGAGAACAAACACAAACTAATAAATTAAAAGATTGGATCAAGGTGAATGCCTATGTCAGTTTATTGATGTTTAGTTTGATCTTTTTGAATGCAGTAAGTATTTTAATTTCAAATGATGCTACATTAATTGGTTTTGTAGATGAATTTTTACAACAACAATCTGGCTTACCGCCAGAATTCAATAGTCAATTTGTATTAAAGATGATGCGTACTGCCTCTTACTTTTTATTTGTCATTGGCGCAGTTGGCATCTTGCACATCCGCATGACCTTGAAATTAGTTAGAGAATACGACTACCTTTTCGAATAGCAAATGGTGTAACTTTATACCAATGAATCAGAATATCCCTTTAGCTGAAAGATTGCGTCCGCAAACATTGGCCGACTTGATTGGACAAGAACATTTGTCGGGGGATAATAGTGTGTTGCAAAAAGCCATTCAAAAAGGAAAAGTCCCTTCCATGATCTTATGGGGCCCTCCAGGGGTTGGCAAGACTACACTCGCCAATATTATCGCAACTACTTTTAACAGCGCCTATTTCCAATTGAGTGCTATTAGTAGTGGTGTTAAGGAGTTAAGAGAAGTAATTGAAGCAGCAAAATCAAAAGAAGGCGCGATTTTATTTATAGATGAGATTCATCGGTTCAATAAAGGACAACAAGATGCCTTATTGGGCGCAGTAGAAAAAGGTATTATTACATTGATTGGTGCCACCACAGAAAATCCAAGTTTCGAAGTCAATAGTGCCTTATTAAGCAGATGTCAAGTATTTATTTTAAAAGCATTAGACAAAGATGCCTTGACTCAACTTGTTGCACAAGCAGTTGAAAGAGATCCGCTCTTCAAAGAACATACTATTGAGATCAAAGAAACAGAAGCCTTGTTTCAATTGTCTGGTGGTGATGGCAGAAAACTACTTAATTTATTAGAGCTATCAGTTGAAGCTTTAATTGGGACAAATAACAATCAGTCTCAACTAAGCCTCACCAATGATTGGGTGATGCAAGTAGCACAGACGAATATTGCACTCTACGATAAAAATGGAGAACAGCACTATGATATTGTTTCTGCATTCATTAAAAGCATGCGAGGCTCTGATCCTAATGGTGCCATTTATTGGCTATCGAGGATGATTGCGGGTGGCGAAGACGTAAAGTTCATCGCAAGACGCATGTTGATTTTTGCGAGCGAAGATATTGGCAATGCAAACCCGAATGCTTTTTTATTAGCCAATAGTTGTTTTGATGCTGTGAATAAAATTGGCTACCCAGAAAGTCGAATCATCCTATCACAATGCGCCATTTATTTAGCAAGTTCTGCTAAAAGCAACGCCTCCTATGAAGCCATCAACAGTGGATTGGCATTGGTGCAAAAAACAGGAAACCTTCCCGTCCCTTTGCATTTACGCAATGCACCAACCAAATTGATGAAGGATTTAGATTATGGGAAAGCATACCAGTATTCCCATTTAGGAGAAAATAATTTTCTTGAACAAGAATACCTGCCAGATGAAATAAAAGGCACTACCCTATTCCAGCCTCAGAAAAATGCAAGAGAAGAAGAACTTAAAAAGTTCTTACATGAACGTTGGCGTGGCAAGTATGGATATTAGGAGTTTTTATAAAATATAAAACTCCTAATATCCATCTCTAATGATTTTTAATAATAAAGGCCTCGATTCGAGGCCTTTATTATTAGGATACTATTATTTTAAAATAGTCTAATCATAACTTAATTTACTATTTTTTCTGGAACGGCACGTCCAACGATTCCGCTAGCTGCACCTCGGTCACCTCCCTCATGGTATTCAGCATCTTCGTTCACATCCCATAGGTCAAATAATTCCTTGCCTGCAATGATATTTTTCGCAGCTAACATAGCTGTCATCATGCTATGGTCTTGGTTATTGTACTTATGCATACCATTACGTCCTACCAAATACAATCCTTGATATTGCTTTAATGCTTCACGAACCACATTTAAATGATCCTTGTACTCATGGTCGTAAACAGGATACGCTTTAGGCTGTCTCACTACATAACCATCCACTACTGCAGATGGTTTAGTCAATCCAATTTGGTCGATCTCTTTTGTACCCAACGCAATTAATTCCTCGTTACTACTTGTCCATAAGCCATCTCCTTCAAAACAGAAATACTCTAAGCCATAACATGCCATTTCTGGATCAGGGACCATGAATGGACTCCAAGACTTAAAGTTTTGTATACGTCCTACTTTTACATTCGGCTCATGAATATATATCCAGTTATCGCTAAAAGCATCTTGATCTTTACAGATTAAGACCACTGTTAAGAAATCTCTATATTTTAATTGACTTGCTGCATGCAATACTGGTGCACTAAATGCTGGTGCAACTGCAGGAATCAATTCACGCATTGG
>CALPLN020000064.1 GCA_943324415.2 Sediminibacterium ginsengisoli
TTGAAATCCGCAAAGAAATCGAAGTGATTCATAATTTTGTTGACTTAAAAAGATTCAATAAAAAACCATTGGCTGCTTTTAAGAAAGTCATTTCTGCGCACGATGAAAAAATTGTAGTGCATGCCTCCAACTTTAGAAAAGTAAAAAGAATAGAAGATGTGATGGAAATCTTTAAAAATATCCATGCAGCAACCCCTTCTAAATTACTCATGGTGGGTGACGGCCCTGAGCGTCCTGTTGCAGAAGATTTAGCAAGACAATATGGTATTGAGGCTGATGTACGTTTTTTAGGCAAGCAAGAGCAGATGGAAGATATTTTAGCGGTAAGTGATTTATTCTTGTTGCCTTCTGAATATGAAAGTTTTGGATTGGCCGCATTAGAAGCCATGGCTTCCAGTGTGGTAGTGGTCAGCTCCAATGCAGGTGGATTAGGTGAAATTAATATTGACGGGAAAACAGGCTATACAGCCAATGTGGGCGATGTGGCAACCATGAGCGAAAAAGCGATTTCCCTTTTGAAGGATGATGCCAAATTAAAAACCTTTAAGCACAATGCCTTAGAGCAAGCTAAATTGTTTGACATCCATCATATCATACCAATTTACGAAAAATTATACCGACGTTTTTGCAGAACAGGCGATTGCTAATACCATTGAGTTCCAAGCATCCAGTTTAATGCATTCGTGTTGTAAACTATAAAGACTGTTCAATACTTTCTTTGATCTTCTGCACTGCAATTGCCAACTCTTCCATCGTAATACTCAATGGTGGCGCAATACGAATGCGGTCTTCAGCAAATAAGAACCAATCCGTGATAACCCCATTCGCAACACAATTGGCCGCAATTTTTTTAGTTAATTCAGGAGTCACAAATTGTAAAGACATCCAAAGTCCTTTATATTGTTTATCAATGATTGCAGGATGTGTCAATGCTTCTACTAAATAAGTTTCTTTCTGTTTCACCTCGTTCATCCAGCCAGATTCAAGCAATACTTCTAAGCCTGCTTTACCTGCAGCACAGGTAACAGGGTTGCCACCAAATGTAGTGATATGGCCTAATACAGGATCATAAGTCAAAGTGCCCATCATAGCAGGCGAACTAATGAATGCCCCTAAAGGCAATCCTGCACCCAAGGCTTTCCCTGTCAATAATATATCAGGTATCACCCCATATTGTTCGAAAGCAAATAAAGTTCCTGTTCTACCAAAACCAGATTGAATTTCATCAAATATTAACAAAATACAAAGTGCATCACATTTGGCTCTTAACGCTTTTAACCAAGCTGCAGATGCAGCAGTCACCCCCGTTTCTGCTTGTACTGGTTCTACAATCACGCAGGCAACATGATGATCGATCAATTCAATGTCCTCCAAATGATTGTAACGCAAGTGCATAATATCAGGCAATAATGGTCGGTAAGCATTTCTAAAATATTCATCTCCCATAACACTCAAAGCACCTTGTGTACTTCCGTGATAAGCTCCATCAAACGCAATGATTCTTGTACGTTTTGTAACACGCTTTGCTAATTTCATAGCACCCTCTGCCGCCTCTGCACCACTATTGGTAAAATAAATGGATTGCAAATTTTCAGGCAATAATGACAACAAGGTTTGCGCATATTGCACCTGAGGCGATTGAATGAATTCACCATACACAATCACATGCATGTATTGTTTGATCTGCTGTTCTATCGCAGCAATGACTTTTGGATGACTATGTCCAATATTACAAACACTAAACCCAGCAATTAAATCGATATAAGATTTTCCAGCTGTATCATAAATATACACGCCCTCTGCACGCTCCACTTCGATCCCAATTGGCTTAGGCGATGTTTGTGCTAAATGTTGTAAAAAAAATTGTCTATTGTTTAATCTGGACATTCGGTATAAATTGCAGTACAAAAGTCGCATTTTTATGGCAACCATACTACCTGTTAACGGAAAAGAACCTCAAATAGGTGAAAATTGTTTTATTGCACCCAATGCTACCATCGTAGGTGAAGTCAGCATGGGAGCTGATTGTTCAGTTTGGTTCAATGCTGTGATTCGTGGAGATGTGCATTTTATTAAAATGGGCGATAAAGTGAATGTACAAGATGGGGCAATCATCCATTGTACCTATCAAAAACATCCTACCACTATTGGGAACAATGTGTCCATTGGCCACAATGCCATGGTACACGGTTGTACGATACATGACAAGGTATTAATTGGTATGGGTAGTATTGTAATGGATGCCTGTGTGGTAAACTCCAACGCCATCATCGCAGCTGGTGCAGTTGTTTTAGAGGGAACGATTGTGGAAGCCGGTAGTATTTATGCTGGTGTGCCTGCAAAAAAAGTAAAGATGGTCTCTGAAGAATTAATTCATGGGGAGATCAATCGCATCTCCAATAATTATGTCAAGTATGCTTCCTGGTTTAGTGAACATAATGATGCACCTAAATCAGCTACAAATCCTGTCAAACCTGGAACAATCTAATATTTTTTATCTTCGATGCCATGCCATAAGTCGACATAGCTAAAAAAACGTGCTTCAGAAATCAAGCCTTTCTCCACTGCAGCTTTCACTGCACAGCCTGGCTCATTAATATGTTGGCAATTATTGAATTGACATCCATCCATTCTTGCCCTCATTTCTGGAAAATATTGTGCCAATTCTTCTTTCGCTAAATTCACCAATCCTAATTCACGCATGCCCGGCGTATCAATCACAGCGCCTCCTCCAGGGTAATCATACATTTGCGCAAATGTGGTGGTATGCATCCCTTTGCCACTCCATCCACTTACTTCCTGCGTGGTTAAATCTAGATGAGGAAACAAATAATTAATTAAAGAGGATTTGCCCACCCCACTATGTCCACTCACTAAAGTCGTTTTGTTTTTCAACAACTGATCCAATGGTTCAAGTCCAATTTTCTGTTCGATACTGATTAACAAAACTTGGTACCCTACTGCTTCATACATCGCCTTTAATTCGGCATACCTCTCTAGCTCCTCAGGCCCATATAAATCTGCTTTGTTAAACACAATGATCGCAGGAATATGAAAGGCTTCACAAGAAACCAAAAAACGGTCTATAAAACCTTGTGAGGTTTTTGGAGATTTTAAAGTTGCCAATAAAATGGATTGATCCATATTGGACGCAATAATGTGTTGTTGTCTTTTATTATGAGGAGACTGCCTTGCCACATAATTGTCTCTTTCTAGGATTTGGTGGATCATGACCGCCTGCTCTGCATCTTCCTCCATAGCACACTCTACCCAATCGCCCACCGCAATTGGATTGGTAGAAGTGATGGCATCCAATTTAATCACCCCCTTAATTCGGGCTTGACAAAATTGACCATTTTCCAGCTTTAAGCTGTACCAACTACCAGTAGATTTATAGATCCTCGCTTTCATGAAAAACGAAGATAATCAAAGCATCCACAAAATCAATATCTTTGCCTTATGAGTCAATACGAACACGATAAAATAGTACCGTATGCAGCAAGTAATGCTGCCAAAAAAGAGCAAGTAGCAACTATGTTTGATCATATCGCTAAAAGATATGATTTCTTAAACCGATTTTTAAGCTTGGGCATCGACCAAGGATGGCGTAAGAAAGCCATTGCCTATTTTGGTCAACAAAAAATCAACCATTTATTAGATATAGCCACCGGCACAGCAGATATGGCATTGATGGCACAAAAAACGATTGCTCCAGTTAAAATTACTGGTATTGATATTTCAGAAGGCATGATGCAGTATGGTAGAATCAAAATTGCAGATAAAGGACTCAGCGATCGCATTCAATTGATCACGGGCGATAGCACAGCTATCCCTTTTGAAGATCAAACATTTGATGCAGCAATGGTGGCTTTTGGTGTTCGTAACTTTGCCAATTTAGAAAAAGGATTAAGTGAAATTTATAGGGTCTTACAGCCTGGAAGTAAATTGGTCATTCTTGAGTTTTCTCAACCAAGTAGTTTTTGGTTCAAACCAATTTATCAATTCTATATGAATTGGGTTACCCCTACTATCGGTAAATTATTTTCAGGCAATAGAGCGGCATATCAATATCTAAATGATAGTGTCATTGCATTTCCAGAGGGAGCAGCTTTTATAAACATCTTTGAACAAGTGGGTTTTAAACAAGTCATTCAGAAAAAATTAACCTTAGGTATATGCAGTATTTATTGCGGAATAAAATAAGCTATTTATTGATTGGCTTATGTATAAGCAGTGCTGCACTAGCACAAAGAGACGAGGTGTTTCAACCAGACCACGACGATCTTCCCTATTATTTTGGTATGAGCATTGGCTTTAGCAATAACTATTTAGCGTTCAATAGAGCAAATCGTTTTCTTGCTTCTGTCTCCCCCTCAAGTACGGTCGATCCTTATAGTATCGTTGAAATCAATCCAATCAACAACCTCTACTACAATCTTGGACTTGTAGGCACTTTAAGATTAACAAAACATGTTTTACTAAGAGCCAACCCAACTTTATTAATCATTGGTACAAAAAATGTGATTGATTTTAAGATTAAGCAGACGCCCACATTAAGCCAAAAATTAAATGTATCCTCTAGTATCATTCATCTTCCGGTTGCATTTAAGTTTCAATCAGATAGATACAACGGATTTAGATATGCCAATTTAATGCGTCACTATTTATTGGTGGGAGGTAAATTTGACTTTGATTTAGCGAGCAATAAAGCAGGAAAAATCACAACCCCTTCTACGGGCATCTCTGTATTACCTAATACCTACCCAAGTGTACTGAGCGGTACCGATATGGGCGCTGAAATTGGCGTAGGCTTAAGTTTTTATTTAAGATATGCCACCATTTCACCTGAAGTTAAATTCAGTTATGGACTAAAGGACTTGCATCGATTAAATAGTACTTATCCCTTAATGAATAACCTAGATAAAGCAACTTCAAATTTTGTGTACTTCACCATTCATATAGAAAATTAAAATACTTGGTATGTCAAACTACTTAATTAAAAACACCACCATCGTGAACGAAGGCCGTCGTTTTGTTGGGGACCTGTTAATCAAAAACGGAAGAATAGAAAAGATAGCAAGTCATATTGAAACACCCTATGAGGTTCAAGAGATAGATGGATCAGGTCAATTTCTTTTGCCTGGTGCAATAGATGACCAAGTACATTTTAGAGAACCAGGATTGACCCATAAAGCCAATATTTATACTGAAGCAAAGGCAGCTGTAGCAGGTGGCGTGACGAGTTTTATGGAAATGCCCAATACCAATCCCCCCGTTTTTACACAGACGCTCTTAGAAGATAAATATCAGATAGCAGCATCCAACGCACTTGCTAACTATTCCTTTTTCATGGGTACTTCGCAAGATAACGTAGAGGAAATATTAAAGACCAATGCCAAAAAAAATGAAGTTTGTGGTATTAAAATATTCATGGGATCTTCTACAGGAAATTTATTAGTAGACAACCCTATTGTGTTAGAACGCATATTTGAAGGATCCGAATTATTGATTGCCACACATTGTGAGGAGGAGTCGGTCATTAAAAAGAATAAAGCTGCTCTAGAGGCAAGCAAGGCAATTTTAGAACCAAGTGACCATCCCATCATCAGAGATGTGGATGCTTGTTTTGAATCCTCTTTTAAAGCCATTCAATTGGCTAAGAAATTTGATACAAGATTGCACATATTGCATATCAGCACCGCAAAAGAGTTGCAACTGTTTTCAAACTTAATGCCATTGGCAGAAAAAAGAATCACTTCCGAAGTTTGTGTACATCATTTACATTTTACAGCAGACGATTATCCTGCCAAGGGTAATTTAATTAAATGCAATCCCGCTATTAAATCAGCAGAAAACAGAACCGCTTTATGGGAAGGTTTATTGAATGACCAATTAGATGTCATTGCAACAGATCACGCGCCACATACTTGGGAAGAAAAGCAAGAAGCCTATGCGCATGCGCATGCTGGCTTGCCTTTGGTTCAACATAGCGTGATGCTGATGTTGAAATATGTACAGGAGGGGAAACTTAGCATGGAAAAAATGGTAGAAAAAATGAGCCATGCTGTTGCTACTTGTTTTCAAATTAAAGAAAGAGGATTTATTAGAGAAGGTTATTTTGCAGATCTAGTACTCGTAAAAGAATTGCCTTATACCGTCACTAAGGATAATGTTTTATACAAATGTGGATGGAGCCCTTTAGAAGGCACTCAATTTCCTTATAGTATAGAATCTACTTTTGTCAATGGCCACCTAGTATACCATCAAGGCCAGTTCAATGAAGCACAAAAAGGAAGCAGGATGCAGTTTACAAGAAGTTAAATGCAGGTAGATAAAACCACCATACAGGATATTGGACTATTGGATAACAATGAATCCAAAGGACTAGCAAGTCATTTAGATTTTTGCAAAACAAATGGCGGGAAAATTCAGTGGCTCCAATTCATTACACATCCCTTAGCCACTAGAGATGCAATTGAAGCGAGACAATCCGCCATTCAACTATGTTTAGCTCAGAAGGATTTTTTAGACCAAATGAAAATTTCCAATGGGACATGTTTGGTGATCGATCAGTTTTATGGGACAGGATTTAAACCCATTCCTAAACAAGTTAGTCTACTTGGCGCCTATTGGTATCAGTTATGGGATAAAACAGACTACGCCCTCATTGCTTACTCCGTTCAACATCTAGTTGGCTTTGTGCAAGGACTAGATCAATGGCTTAAAGTATTTGAGTCCTACAAAGACAATCCTGTATTGAATGCATTGTTAGTGCCTATCAAGCAACATGTGGCCCATTTAGATTGTCTAACTCTAGATATCCCTACTTTAAAACAAGATCCTCAAAGGGTATTGGCATTGGGGCATTTTTTTTGCTACCAATACAAAACACAGATTAAGACACTTCAAAAGCATTTCTACATTGTAGATGCCTATTATAGTATGGCAACAGCCATGCATGAATACCAATTCACCTTTCCAGAATGGATTGATCAAACAAGTCCCATGATTGAGTTTGAGGGCGCAGTGCATCCGCTTGTCAGCAATGCGGTGGGCAATGATTTAAGCATGACTGAAGCGCAACGTTTTTTATTTTTAACAGGGGCCAATATGGCTGGTAAAAGTACCTTCATCAAAACAGTTGGACTATTGGCGTATCTAGCCCATATTGGCATGGGCGTGCCTGCAAAAAAATGCAAGCTCACCATTTTAGACGGGCTTATCACGAATCTAACCACTGCAGACAATGTACTTAAAGGAGAAAGTTATTTCTATAACGAAGTTCAACGCATTAAACATACTTTATCACAAGTGATGGATGGAAAAAAATACTTAGTCCTCATAGACGAATTATTTAAAGGAACCAATATTATAGATGCGATGAAGTGTAGTACAAAAGTGATTGAAGGATTACAAGCTTTAAAACAATCCTTATGTATTTTATCTACGCACTTATATGAAATAAGTGAACCACTAAAAGTCTATCCGCATATTCAATTTTACTATTTTGAAACATCTGTAATCGATAAAGCTCTTGTTTTTAATTATACCCTGAAAAAAGGGGTAAGCCAAGACAGGCTTGGCTATCTTATTTTAGAAAGAGAAGGCGTAGTAGAACTCATTGAACGTATAAATACTTAAATACGGTTTCAATTATTCGATAGTTTTCAAAGAAACATGCTCGTAAAAACTACAGGCGCCTCCTTATATGGAATGGATGCCATCGGCATACAAGTAGAAGTCAATGTAAGTATGGGACAAGGCTATTGTATCGTCGGCCTCCCTGATACCGCAGTTAAAGAAAGTTTACACAGAACAGAAATCGCCATTAAGGCCAATGGATTTCAGATGCCAAGAACAAAATTAGTCATCAATTTAGCGCCTGCAGATATCAAAAAAACCGGCCCCGCATTTGACCTTCCCATTGCCATTGGCATTCTTGCTGCATCCGATCAAATAGCCAACTCACCTGTTTTGACAAAGTATTTGATGATGGGTGAACTAAGTTTAAACGGGGCAATTCAGCCGATAAAAGGGGTACTTGCTATGGCCATCTATGCGAAAGAAGCGGGCCTAGATGGATTGATCATTCCAAAAATAAATGGACCAGAGGCCTCCCTTATCGAAGGGCTTAAAGTGTTTGCATTTGACCACCTCTTAGAAGTAACCAATTTCTGTAACCATCCCGAATCTTGCGAACCCTTCCAACAAAATGAGCAAAGCAACACCCCAAAGCCACCATTGCATCAAGTAGACTTCGCCTTCATTAAAGGACAGTTTCAAGCAAAAAGAGCCATTGAAATTGCAGCTTCAGGAGGGCATAATTTAATTATGGTGGGACCGCCAGGTGCAGGTAAAACGATGCTTGCTAAAACAAGTATCAGCATACTACCCTCCATGAATCAAATAGAAACATTAGAGACGAGTAAAGTATATAGCTTAATGGGCAAGCTTCCAGCTAAGTCTGGCCTGATGCACACTAGACCATTTAGAAATCCACATCACTCCTTATCTGCAATTGCATTGGTTGGCGGTGGATCCATCCCTCAACCTGGGGAGATCTCCATGGCACATAATGGGGTATTGTTTTTAGATGAACTGCCGGAATTCAGCAGAGCTACCATTGAAATTTTACGTCAACCAATGGAAGCAGGATATGTAAGCATCTCAAGATCGAGACAGACTGTTGAATTTCCTAGTAGATTTATGCTCTTTGCATCGATGAACCCTTGTCCTTGCGGTTATTTCAATCACCCTCAAAAAGCATGTACTTGCAGCCCTAGTAGTGTAAGAAAATACCTCCACAAAATTTCAGGACCATTGTTAGATAGAATTGATTTACAAATAGAAGTCGTACCTGTGAGTTATGAGGAATTAACCAATCCAACTAGAATAGAAAACTCGAAAACGATCAGCAATAGGGTGATCAAAGCAAGGTCCATTCAAATGCATCGATTTAAACATAGACCCAATATCAATACTAATGCACAAATGCAATCTCAAGACTTAAAAGAATGGGCACAGTTAGATGCGGAATCTGCCAAATTGTTAAAAGTAGCTATGGTACAATTCCACCTGAGCGCGAGAGCATATGATCGGATCATAAAAGTAGCGAGAACGATCGCAGATTTAGATGGGGTAAAAGACATTCAAAATCAACATATTAGCGAGTCTTTACAATATAGAATTTTAGACCGAGCAGGATGGGGACAGTCTTATTAATATTGTCCTGTAGTTAACATGACTAAAGTACATGCTTCGATAGGCTCTATACCAGCGGCTTTGGCAAGCCCAACCAATATCGGATTTTCAGTTCCTGGGTTAAAAATAATACGTTTTGGCTTTAGCGCTATAATCTGGTCATAATAAGCTTCTTGTGCAGTTGGACCTAAGTACAAAGTCAAAGTATCTATGGAACCTGGGCTTGGCCATGCTTGCAGAATAGGTAAAGATTGAATCATCCCTGCTTTGATTCCAAATGGATAAACAGTATGTCCTTTTTGTAACAACATCTCTGTAGCCATATAGCTATATCTTTCTGGGTTGGGTGATGCCCCTAAAACCATGGTAACACTTGATTGCATAAGACAAATCTATCATTAAAAAATTAAACTGATTTTATTTTGTTACAATAAAAGAATGTAATTTTATAAAAATCAACTTCCCAAATAAAAACATAAGATTATGGCAAGCAAGAAAAAAGCGGTAGCAAAAAAAGCACCTGCTAAAAAAGTAGTAAAAAAAGCAGTAGCAAAAAAAGCACCAGCTAAGAAAGTTGTTGCTAAAAAGGCAGTGGCAAAAAAAGCACCTGCTAAAAAAGTAGTTGCGAAGAAAGTTGTTGCTAAAAAAGCAGTAGCAAAAAAAGCACCTGCTAAAAAAGTAGTTGCAAAGAAAGTTGTTGCTAAAAAAGCAGTGGCAAAAAAA
>CALPLN020000065.1 GCA_943324415.2 Sediminibacterium ginsengisoli
CTTATGTGGACAGCTTAAATGATTTGACCATTGGTGGAGGATGGAGCGTGTATGATGGATTGCATTTTGGCACTTTACCCTACTTGGCAAATACATTGGCTCCAGTCAATTATAGATATTATGACAATGATGCGCTAAAAAAAGAAATGAATACTTATGTAAAATGGGAAAGAAGATTGACAAAGCAATTCAAAAGTTTTATAGACCTACAATATCGATATGTCAATCATCGTATGAATGGGTTTACTAAAAATACCGATTTGGAAATTGAACGAAAGTTTAATTTCTTCAACCCTAAAATGGGTTTGACCTATCAAGCAAAGACTATTTTTTATTATACGAGTGTAGCTGTTGCAAACAAAGAACCTAATAGAGATGATTTTGAAGCTAGTGCCATTGAACAACCAAAAAGAGAACGATTGATAGATTGGGAAACAGGATTTGAGTTTAAAAAACCTAAATATGCCATCAATGCAAACATCTACTACATGGATTATAAAGACCAGTTGGTCTTGACTGGTAAGATCAATGATGTGGGCGCCTACACCAGAACCAACGTACCAAAAAGCTATAGAGCCGGATTAGAATTACAATTTAAATATGCACTGAACAAAAAATATAGCACAAGCTATAGTGTCACATTCAGTCAAAATAAGATTAAAGAATTCACAGAATACATAGACGATTATGATCAATACACCCAAGTGGCAATACAGCATAAAAATACCAATATAGCGCTATCGCCAAGCTTAACAACCAACCGAACTTTCAATTGGAAGCCCAATGACAAGCTTAGCTTTTTTTGGACAACTAAATACACTTCCATTCAATTCCTAGACAATACACAGAATAAGAATAGAATTTTAGACGCTTATTTCATCAATGATATCAATGCGCATTGGACTATCATGAACAAAGCAAAATTCACAATGCTTCTGCAAGTCTATGCAAACAATATTTTAGATGTTAAATACGCACCAAATGGATATACTTACACTTATATCTATGATCGCAGTACCACTACATCTAACAATTATTACCCAATGGCGGGAAGAAACTATTGGATTAGTTTGAAAATCGACTTAAAATAAATTACCTACCCCATAAAAAAGGTCCTGAATTTTCAGGACCTTTTTTAATATAATTCGTTACCGCTTATTACTTCTTCTCTTTATCTACTTTATTGATAAAATCAATTAGTCCTTTAAAGTAGGTAGCTTGATCGTCATACATAGACATATGAGATCCTTTTGGACAAAGAAGGTAAGTTCCATTTTGTACTTTATTTGCAATCATTTCCATTGCCTTAGGATCCATCGTATCAAATGCACCACCAATACTTAAGGTAGGTACTTTTATTTTTGCAAGATCTGCAGTTCTATCCCAATTTTTTAACACTGCATTGCCCACTACTCCAAATTCTGATGGACCTTGCATTTTTAAATACAAAGGATAATTCATTTTAGCAAAAGCACGTACCACTGGATCAGGCCAATTGGCTGGAGGGATTCTTAACACATGCTCAGGATAATAATAATCATTGATCAGCTTTAAATAAGCTGGGTCTGTATATTGTCCCTTTGCTTCAAACGCTCTAATTTGTGCCAACACTTCCTTAGGTAATTGTGGTCCTAACACCTCATTGGCATACTTAACATATTCAGGGATAGAAGCCATCATATTCGAGATGATCAATCCTTTCAAATGCTGTTGATATTTTAATGCATACTCAATGGCCAATATACCACCCCAAGAATGACCTAATAAATAAAAATTATTGGCATCTAAACCAAGTGCAGTTCTTACCGTTTCAACTTCTTCTACATAACGATCAATTGACCATAAACTACTATCATTTGGATTGTCAGAATAAGCCGAACCTAATTGATCGTAATAATAATATTCTACTCCCTCTTGAGGAAGGAATGAGTCAAAACATTCAAAATATTCATGTGTTGCCCCAGGACCTCCATGCAATAACAATACTTTTTTGGTTGGATTGTTGCCTACACGCTTAGTCCATACTGTAAAATCACCTTTCGCTGTATGAATAGGGATGCGTTTCACGCCACCAGATAAAAGATCTGTTCTGCCTGTCGTGTCATGGTAGGTAGACTTTGTGTCTGCAGTCCCATTTGTGCAGGCTGCCAATGATAAAACAAAGCAACAAGCTACTAATTGAATGATTTTTTTCATATTTAGATTTTAGATTATCCTGGAAATTTTTCCTGCCATGCCAACATTCCACCTACTACATTGACTACATTTTTAAATCCAAACGGCTCCATCATCATGCAAGCTTGTCCACTTCTGTTACCGCTTCGGCAGTATACATAAATTGTTTCCTCTTTTAAATGTTCAATCTCGTCTAACTGTAAAGATTGCACTAAGCCCAATGGCAGTAATTGCCCCCCTATATTAAATGCAGCATGCTCATGCGGTTCTCTTACATCTAATAAATTCAATTTTTCACCTGCATCTATTTTTGCTTTTAATGCTTCTACGGAAATTGTATTCATAACTTAAATTTTAATTTTTATCTACTTCATCCCCTTTTTTAAGGCTGCATTATTGTATAGAGTCACGAATGGCTTTTACGGGAGCCACTTTATCTAAGACTAAATTGATGGTAGCCCCTTTTGAAATTGCATTTTTAATTGGCATTCCCAAGGAATCCAATTGACTTCCATAAGCAGCTGGGCTTTGGTCAAAAACAAATGCAGTAGCGCTATCACCAATGGAACCATTCACAGATACTAGACCGAGATTTAGACCCATGCTAATCAATTGTGCCTTTGCTTGCTCATAGGTCAACCCCACTAAATCTGGCATAAGCATGGATGCAGATGCACCACCATCTCCTACTAAGAAATGAATCAATGTTCCAGAAGGTATCTTAGACCCAGGTGCAATGGGTTGGCCATTGACCAATTGATCAATGACTACATTTTTATTTTGGTCTGGCACCATTTGTATTGAACCCAATCTTAGACCAAGTACTTTTAAATAAGTCTCTGCACTTTTAATTGAAAATCCAACAAGGTTTGGCATATCTACTTGAGGCGCAATAACACGATTGATGGTCAGGTAGACCGTTCTGCCTTTTTTTACAATCTCATCTGCTTCAGGCGTCTGTCTTAATACTGCATTTCTTGCGAGTGTGTCTACATAAATCGAATCTTGCAACTCTACATCAAATCCCAATGCTGTAAGATTTTTTTCTGCAGCAAGGACATCCAACCCAATGACTGCTGGTACTTTCTCCGTCTCTCCATTACCAGTAATCCATCCTAATGAGAAAAAAAAGATAATGCATAAGCAGAATGCAGCTCCAAATCCTATGAGCACATTCATCCACAATGGCTTCTTTAATATGTCGTCTATAAATTTCAAATTACTTGATTTTATTTTTGTTCTAAACTGTCTTCAATAATCCAACCATAAAAATCTGTCAAAGTCCAACCCATTGCTTTTACTTGTTGTGGAATGACACTTGCCTCACTTTGTCCAGGAACTGTATTGACTTCTAGCATGTATGCTTTTTCAGCAGCTTCATCATAAATGAAATCAATTCTTACCACCCCTCTGCAGTTTAAGATAGCATAAACTTTTTGTGCGGCAGCAGTCATTGCCTCAAACATTTTTGTTGTAATATCTGCAGGTGTAATTTCTTTACTTTTACCTTGGTATTTAGCCTCGTAATCAAAAAACTCGTTTTCAGTTTTAATCTCTGTGATAGGCAATACCGTAATCTTCCCTTTGGATTTAAATACACCAATGGTGAATTCCCTACCGCTAATAAATTCTTCTACCAATATCTGTGTGTCTTCTTTGAATGCTTTTTCCAATGCAACAGGAAGCTCAGTTGCTTGATTCACTTTGCTAATGCCAAAACTACTTCCACCATTGTTTGGCTTCACAAATACTGGCAGCGTAAGACTTGCCAAAATTTGATCAGGACTTAATGTATTCTCTTTAAATAAGTGCAATGATTTAGCCACATTCACTCCGCCAAATCCAGCAACCGCAACGGTGTATCTTTTATTGAATGTCAATGCAGAAGTCGCAGTATCGCAACTTGTGTAAGGCAAGCCAATCATATCAAAGTATCCTTGTAATTTTCCATCTTCACCTGGAGTTCCATGAATACACATTAAAGCCAGATCAAATTTGATTTTTTCAGTACCTTCTACAATGCTAAAGTCAGCTTTATCTACTGCTACTTCTTCCCCTACTGCATTTTCATACCACCAGCCTGTAGGATGAATGTCAATTTGATAGACTTCGTATTTTTCTTTATCCAATGCATTGAACACGGTCTTTGCACTCTTATAACTAATTTCTGCTTCTGAACTATATCCGCCTGTTACCAATGCAACTTTCTTTTTCATAGCATCCAATTTTGTTTGGTCAATGATGGACCAGTTATTTTTGACAATAAAAAAAGGGAAATGATTCCCTTTTTAAACCATTTATTATAAATGTAATTTTTCTTTCTTAGCCAACAATTCATCCACTGTTTCTTTATACAATTCATCCGGCACACAACAGTCAACTGGACAAACAGCCGCACACTGAGGTTCTTCATGAAAACCTTGACACTCGGTACATTTGTTAGGTGTAATATAGTAGGTATCCATTGCAACAGGAGTCATTCTTGCACCTGCATCCACTGCACTACCATCCATTAAAGTATAAGCACCTTTTAAAGAGGTGCCATCGGACATTGCCCATTCTACTCCACCTTCATAAATTGCATTATTTGGACATTCTGGCTCACATGCGCCACAATTGATACATTCGTCTGTAATTTTGATTGCCATAAAAAATATTTAAATTTTAGTAACGTACTTTTGCTTACAAAGATATAACACAAGCATGAACTTACAAGCAAGAATTAAAGGTTTTGTCACCCTTGGGCAACAGCTCTCAGATTCAAATAATCGTCTATTATTAACCGCTAAGGAGGAGGCTTATCGCCAAAATTCCTGGTTTTTACCCGAATTTATAGACCAGGCGATTCAGCAGATCAGTGAACAGTTTTTAAAGGAGTCCGCACTGATGGAATGGACTTCTGCGTATCCCTCTATCGCAGATCAACCCACAGAAATTAAAGTGGGGATTGTGATGGCAGGTAATATCCCTTTGGTAGGTTTTCATGATTTATTGAGCACCCTCGTTGCTGGACATACTGCAGTCGTAAAAAGATCTTCTAAAGACCAAGTATTGATGGACTTTATCATTGCAAGTTTAATAGCAATCAACCCAGCATTTGCTGCTCAGATTATGGTTCAAGAACAGCTGAAAAACTGCGATGCCTATATTGCCACTGGTGGCAACAATGCAGGCAATTATTTTGAGTATTATTTTGGCAAATTTCCGCATATCATCCGCAAGAATAAAACTTCTATAGCTATTCTTGAAGGTACCGAAACCGAGGCTGAATTGGCTTCTTTGGCGGAGGATTGCATGCTATATTATGGTATGGGTTGCAGAAACGTAACCCAGATTTGGGTACCTGAGGGATATGATTTTATACCATTTTTAACCGCGCTAAAAAAGTACAACTTCTTATTAGATCAACATAAATACAAGCACAATTATGATTATCAATTGGCTTTGTTGATGATGAGTAAACAAATGTACATGGATTCAGGAGGGGTATTGATGAGCGAAAATCCATCCCCTTTTGCTGCCATTAGCCAAATACATTATCAGTATTACAAGCCAGGTACTCAACCTCAATTGAACTTGGAAGAAATCCAATGTGTTGTGGGTAAGAATGCCCTTTCTTTTGGAAGTTTACAGCAACCAAAATTGGCGCAATATGCGGACGGAGTGGATAGTTTAGCCTTTTTGACAGGTCTTAGCCAAAGTGCGTAAACGAACATTTTCGTAAATCTTTTGTTAAACTCATTTACAGAATTTGTGACATAATTTCAGCTGCATTAGATTGCATTCAAATTGGTACAAATTTTGTAAAATCAATTGAATAAACACAAATTAGTAAGTTATGAATTTGAATTTAAAAAACGTATTCGCCATTGTAGGTATTAGCGCTACCACCACCATTTTGAGTGTATGGGGTTATGCCAAATTAAACAAATCCAATAACCCATTTGAATCGGCAAATAATTTGCCCACCAACTACGCAAGTTTATTTCAAGGGAATGCCCCAAGTTCTACAGTAGATTTTACACCTGCTGCTAGTGCTGCATCCCCTGCTGTAGTGCATATTAAAACCAAGACCAATGCAAAGCAAGTGCAACAAAATGGACAACCTAGACAAAGGAACCCCTTCTTTGATTTCTTTGGGGACGATGATATGTTAGGCGATTTTTTTGGTGGCCCTAGAGTCATTCCAGAACAAAGAGCGAGTGGCAGTGGTGTCTTGATTACTGCTGATGGATATATCGTTACCAATAATCATGTAGTCAATGGCGCAGACGAAATCAATGTAACACTAACCAATAAAAAGACCTACAAAGCTAAAGTCATTGGCACAGACGCAAGTAGTGATTTGGCTGTGATTAAAATTGAAGCGAGCGGATTGCCTTATTTGGTCTATGGCAATAGTGATGAAATTAAATTAGGACAATGGGTGTTGGCAATTGGTTACCCGTTGAATCTAGATGTAACCATTACAGCTGGTATCATCAGCGCAAAAAATAGATCTATCAATATCAATGCTAAACAAAGCGATAAGCCGGTTGAAACCTTCTTACAAACAGATGCTGCCGTGAACCAAGGCAATAGTGGTGGTGCCTTAGTCAATACCAGTGGCGAATTAGTGGGAATCAATTCTGCCATTGCTTCACCTACAGGTTCTTATGCTGGATATTCTTATGCAATACCTGTGAACTTGGTTAAGAAAGTGGTAACAGATATCGTAAAATTTGGCACCGTACAACGTGCGTATTTGGGTATCTCCTATCCTCAAGAGGATTTGTCAGAAGAACAAGTAAAGAAGATGGAAGCCGATTTTAAAGTGAAGATTGGTGATGTGCAAGGCATCGTAGTAACTGATGTGTTGGAGGGCGGTGCTGCAAAAGCAGCGGGCGTAAAAGTGGGAGATATCATTACTAAATTAAATGGTACTGCAGTAAAATCATCCCCAGAATTACAAGAGCAAATTGCAAAATACAAACCCAACGATAAAATCAGCATCACTGTAAAAAGAGACAATAAAGACCTCACTTTGAATGCAACCTTGAAAGCTAAACTAGGCAATACAGACTTAGCGACTAGCAGTAAAGCTGCAGAAAAATTAGGCGGAAAATTAGAAACAATAGATAAAGCGACTGCTGAGAAAAATGATATCGACGGAGGTGTATTGGTTAGAGATTTAGGGAATGGTATCTTAGGCAAGAGCAGAGTGGAGAAAGGATTCGTGATCACACATGTGAATGATCAACCTGTAAAAAACACAGAAGAGTTTTATGACAAGTTGAAAAAAATATCAGGCTCAACCATTAAGCTATCTGGTATTTATCCAGGCTTCTTTGGCAACTATGCCTTTATGTTAAACTTAAATGATTAAGCGGAGGATACACTCAATAAAAAAAGGCGCTAATTTTAGCGCCTTTTTTTATGAATAACTTTTTTATTTAGTTTTCATCGATTGCCATATTGCTTCTTTTTCCGCTAAAGACAATTGGGCTAAATCCAACCCATTCTCCTTTGCGTAGGCTTCCATTAATTCAAATCGATGTTTGAATTTCTTATTGGTCTTTTCCAATGCCGACTCAGGATCTATATTTAAAAAACGAGCATAATTGATCATACTAAATAAGACGTCTCCAAATTCAGCTTCCATCTTCTCTTGGTCATTTGCCTCAATCTCTACTTTAAGCTCTCCTATTTCCTCTTCTACTTTCTCCCATACCTGCTCTTTGTTCTCCCATTCAAATCCAACTTGCTTCACCTTTTGTTGAATCCTAAATGCCTTCACCATCGCTGGTAAACTATTGGGCACGCCAGCCAATAAAGAAGTCTTTCCTTCTTGTAATTTTAATTGCTCCCAATTGCGCTTCACTTCTTCTTCATCTGCCACTTTTACATCTCCGTAAATATGTGGATGTCGATGGATTAACTTCTTTGAAATGGCTTCGATGGAGTCCTGTAATGTGAAATGACCTTGCTCAGTGCCTATCTTAGCATAGAACAACACATGTAATAAGATATCCCCTAGCTCCTCTTTAATGCCTTCCCAGTCTTCATCAATGATGGCATCAATTAATTCATACAATTCCTCGATGGTATTGCTCCTCAAACTCTGAATAGTCTGTTTTTTATCCCATGGGCATTTTTCACGAAGGGTATCCATGATTTCAACCAATTCTAAAAAGCTTTCTGCAACCTGATTCTGAGACATGATTAAATATTAAAAAATGAAAACATAAAGAATATAAATAATAAAGCGCCCATCAATAAGAAACTAAGTAGCATTAAAACTGAAAATTTCAAGATGGTTTTAAGCCTTGATTGATTGAAATGGTTTTTAAGTGACTTATACAAATAGTAGACCAATGTGACTGCAACAAAAAAGGCCATGAAACCTAAAGGCTTTTTGTAAAAATACTCCACTATGATATTGACAAGCTTAACGCCAAATAAAATAATATAAAAAGCACAGTAAATATGGATGCTGAAAATGATATGATCAACAAAGTAATGGTGCTTATTCCTTCTGTATAAAATCCAAATAAAGAATGCAAAAATTGGTAAAGAGATGTACAACATCCTCGAGAAATAATGCTCGAATTTCTCAATCAGCGCCTTCCCTATTTTAAATTTATCTCCTTCGTATTTTGCATTTAGCTCTATGCTTTTCTTTTTAAGAACTACATCTAACCATTCGTCTCTTTTTGCTTCAGGTAATTTTTGTTGGGCTGCAATGTATGCATCTACTGTTTTGTACTGTATTGAATCTTTGCCTAAATCCAAATCAAAGCCTTGGTTCATACCCGATGCGACATCTTTAGTTGGAGTGGTATTCGAGGGCAGCGCTGCAGGTTTTTCTGGCACTTCTCCTGTAAACATGAACAAAAAGAACACAGCAGACACAAATAAATACATTCTAATGGGATGAAGATAAGTAGCACGCTTACCCTCCATATAATATTTTGTTAAGCTACCTGGCTTAAAAAGCAATAGTTTTAATGTCTTCCAAAACTTACCATCAAAATGCGTTAAGTCTTCTATGAAATGGGTTAGTAATTGAAAAAAGCTCTCCTTCACCTCTACGTTCTCCTGACCACATTGTTGACAAAATCTCCCCGCCACTTCTATGCCACAGTTGAGGCAATCTTTTTCTGTTCTTTCTTTTAAATGTGACATGGTGCTAAGATACGCTATAATTATATTCCCCCTAAGCCTTAAGCTTTCTATTCTTTGATCTATAAGTGTCAGTTTGCGAATGGCAATTAGGACACAAGATTCTTAAATTAAAAAGTTGATGATTTAATCTATTCCCATCAATATGATCTAATTCCAAATTGATCTTTTTATTGTTCCAAGAATCGATGCCACAAATAGCACATTTATCTTTTAACAAACCCTCTTTTAACAGCCTATTTTTTAATTTATAGGTTTGAAAATGTGGATGTCCTCCATTTAAGATTTCATCTAAGGTGATTTTTGGTGGGGTATTTTTATTTCCACCTTTTAGCCCCTGATTAGGTAGATAAC
>CALPLN020000066.1 GCA_943324415.2 Sediminibacterium ginsengisoli
GTAATTGCTTTTTTCATTAAATCCACTTCTGGACCTTCTTTTACACAGCTAGAAGTAGGTGCTGCAGTTTCAGTTGTTGCTGTTTCACTTGCATTTTTACAAGAAAATAAAGTCACTGCAAAAAGTGCAATTAAGATTGTTTTTTTCATTTGTTTTGGTTTGGTTATTAATCAAAGATTTACAATTATTTTAATAATTTATCAAATTCCTTGGTGTCATAAATAGGCCACTCAGTAGTGAATTTGCCGTCTTTGATAGAATAAGAATTAAAAATCAATGTTTTGCTTGTACCACCATCCTTCGTTTTCCAAGAACAATCAAGCCAAGCATGACCATATTTACTGCCATCACCCATCGTCACCACTTCATATATGCTATTATTGATAGTAACATTGCCATCCATTCCTTCTCTGCTTTTCTTAAAAGTATCAATATAAGAAGACACTTTTCTAGTTACAGTAGTATCCGTTGTAACAGCCCAAGTATTATGTACTGAAATAGCGGTATCTGCATAACAAGACAAATAAGCATCCCAATTGCCACTAGCCCAAGACTCAGCTGCTTTTTTCATTAATTCTACATCTGGACCTTCCGTAGTAACTGAAGTGGTTGATGTACTAGTTGCTGCATTTTTTTCAGCTGGCGCTTTGCAAGCAAATAAGGAGGTAGCAAGGATTGCTACGAAGATTGTTTTTTTCATTGGTTTGTTTTAAGTGTACTAATATAGTAAAGACAATACTCAATGAATCAAATGACACAACCAATATGTTCCGTTTTATGTATTTGGAACATTTTTATATCTATTTTAACCCCTTAAAAGGATAAAATCAAAGTTCGACACCTAGTAATTCAAAATAGGTAGCTACAAACTTACCCTTTACAATTTTTCCTTGCACTTTCGCTTTACGAATGGCATTACAAAATCCTGCTGTATCATGTGCATCTCCGAAGGCGTCAATATGTGCTTTTTCTACAAAATAAGACTTGCCTTTTATGCGCACCGCCAAAGTACACCCCTTGCCTTTCATATTAAATTGACATTGGCCACATGCCGCTTCCACCTGTAATTCCTTTTTTAAAGGATCAAATTTTAATGCGGTACTATCTTGGCCAAAAATGATCGTAAATGAACAGGCCATTAATAGGGTGCTAATTATTTTCTTCATAAAGTGCCGAATTTTAAAACGATTTACTTCTTATTATCTTAATTGTGCTTATAATATTAAATATGCATCCGCCTAAAGGTTAAATTAATGCGTAACTGTTTTACCTTTTTAGTTTTAGGTAAAGAATGGTACCAATGTTCTTGTATGACGCCTTTCATATCTAACAAGGAACCATGAGCTAGTTCAATGTCTAAACGTTCACCTGTTTTTGCATGTTTAAATGCGAATTTTCTGTTTGCCCCAAAACTCAATGACGCAATAGAGGAACCAGCAACCATCTCCACTTCATTGTCTTGATGCCAGCCCATCCCTTCTTCGCCTTCATGGTATAAATTAAGCAAGCAAGCATTGTATTTTGCCCCTGTAATCGCTTCCACCTTTTGCTTGATCATAAGTAAATCTGAATTCCACTCCAAGCCTGATTTTTTGACGCCTGCATAGGTATAAGTAATACCGGCGTCTGCATACCAAGCCACTTTTCGCTTGGTAATGATTTTCTTACCAAACATCATCACTTCATCTTGCTTCCAAGGAATGGAATCAAATAATTTGCTGCAAATATGCGTTGCCTCCTGGTCACTGAATACCACCCCATGATAAATGGCGATACCATCTTGAGGTAATAAGTTTTCTGGTTCAAAAAGGAAGGACATAGTAGGTTGGCTTATTTTACGACAATCCCGAATACGGTCAATAATCCAGACAATCCATCTGGACTGAATTGGGCTTTTTTCAATTTATTCTGAGTAGGATCCAATTGATAATGGATGGCATTTCTAAAATCCGCTTTTTCTAAATTGGTCTGAACAAAACGGGCATCTAAAAAATTAGTATGGGTCAGCACTGCATTGGTTAAATCTGCGTCCGTGAAATCGACCCCTTCTGCAATGCAATGCAACATATTCGTTCCTTTTAATTTTAACCCCACCATCACGCTATGACTCAATGTGCAGTCATCAAAATTAAAGCTAATTAAGGAGGGATTGCATTCATCAAATCGAAGCCCCATCATCTTACACCCTTTAAAATTGACTTGCCTAAAAGAGGTATGTGTGAATTTTAAATTACTTAGATCGCAATGTTCAAATACACAATCTATCAATGTACTACCTGCTAAACTATTGGCAGTAAATACACAGTGCTTGAAGGTGCAACTGTCATATTCACAAATGCCGAGTGGACTTTTTGCAAAGTCCACTCGGTCAAATATTTTATCTTCTATTAATTCCATCATTATTTTGCTTTCCTAGGCATCAAGCTTGTTTGCTGTGCTGCATTTAAAGCAAAGGTAGCAACAATTGTAGCAATTTGTTTTAAATCATCTTGCATTAAATGGTCATACACATCCATATTGCTGTGGTGTGTTCTAGTGCTGTATTCAATAGGATCTTGAATGAATTGAAAACCTGGTAAACCAACTGCATCAAAAGAAATATGATCTGTACTTCCTGTATTATTTAATGTCACAGTCTTAGCACCTAAATCATTAAATGGCGTGAACCATGTTTTAAAAATTTCTGCAGCCGCAGTATTACCTTGTGCATAGATGCCACGGATTTTTCCTGTACCATTATCGATGTTAAAGTAAGTAGAGAATTTTTGATGCGCTGCATTAGGTTGATTGTTGGCGTCCATAAAGTTATTTTTTACATATCCTCTTGAACCCAATAACCCTTCCTCCTCTGCACTCCATAAACCAATACGAATGGTTCTTTTTGGATCAATTCCTGCCGCTATAATGATACGCATTGCCTCAATCATGACTGCTGAACCAGATGCATTGTCTGTTGCGCCTGTCCCTGACTGCCATGAATCCAAATGCGCACCAATCATCACCACTTCGTCTTTCAATAAAGGATCTGTTCCTGGAATTTCAGCAATCACATTGTATCCCTGTAAGTCTTTTGTTTGAAATTTTGTTTTCACATCCAGATCCGCTTTCACGATGGTACCTGACTTTGCCAATCTTAAAAAAGTATTGTAGTCTTCTACTGACATCGCCATATCTAAGAAATTGGCAGGATCAGTCCCTTTGTAAGAACCGCCACCTTGTGCAAAAATGGTCCCATCATGATTTCTTGTACTTGAAGTCAACATAGCGACTGCACCTTCCTCTACAGCCATCGCTTTTAATAAATTAAGGACTCTTTGAGGACCAACTCTTTGTGCTTGCATTTCACGCATACGTCTTTGTTGCGCAGTATCAGGAGTTTTAGCAACAACAGGTGCTGCTGCGGCTTCCATCGCTGCCAATGCTTCGTCTGTATATCTTGCCGCATCCGCTTTAAAGCTTTGCTTATAGGTATTGTCTTGATCTAAAATAATGATCTTCCCTTTGAGTTGACCCTTGTAGGCTTGTAACGCAATTGAATCTTTTGCATCCACCACAATGATGGTGGCATTTTTTAAACCATTGGTGCCAGCAGTCCAAGTTTTAGGCCATGCTAATAATGGTTTATAATA
The DNA here is from genome assembly GCA_943324415.2 of Sediminibacterium ginsengisoli. Lineage (GTDB taxonomy): Bacteria > Bacteroidota > Bacteroidia > Chitinophagales > Chitinophagaceae > Sediminibacterium > Sediminibacterium ginsengisoli_C. The sequence continues at coordinate 3,630 of CALPLN020000066.1, forward strand.
AGGTGCCGTCATAGCAAAATACATTTTCTCCAAATCCCATCCTTTTCCAAATTCACCCCATGGTTCAATCACGGCATTCACAGCCCCATTTTTTGTCAAAACAGTTTTTGCATAATTCGCTGCTCTTGTATACCCTTCTGAATTGGCCAACCTGTTTCCACTCTTATCTGTTAAATTAAATGCGATATCCATTACCTGAGATTTTTCCAACCCTTCGGTTCTGATTTTCTGAATGGTTGCTGGATCTAACTGCGCTATAGCAGTTATCGGTAACATAGCGGCCAAGATGAATCCTTTAATAACACTGTTTTTCATAGGAGGTCTTTTGATGATTTTGAATGATCAAATTAAGTAAAAGCGCGCATTATTGAACGCCGTTTATCCAATTTTATCCAGGTCTGTTCCTTTTTTTATTTTGACAACAGTAAAATAAGTCGGAATTTAATGCCTTAATATAGCCTTATGCAAAAAAGACAATTTATCAAAGACCTTTTATTGACTGGTATCGCGATGCCATTGGGATTCAATGGGATGGCAAAATCTTTTGCGAACCACGCAGAAAAAACGCCATTCGCATTGGCTCAAGACAATGGCTTTTGGGAAGAGATACGTCAACAATACCTCCTTAAGCCAGACTATATTAATTTAGAGAATGGCTATTATAACTTTCTGCCTCAACCTTTATTAAATAAGTATATCGATCATATCAAAGAGATCAATTACCAAGGCTCTTATTATATGCGCACAGTTCAATGGGAGAATAAACAAAAATCAGTTGTTGCCTTAGCTGAAATTGCTGGATGTACTCCAGAAGAATTAATCATCACACGCAATACAACGGAATCATTAGATACGATTATTGGAGGAATACATTGGCAAGCCGGTGATGAAGCCATCATGGCAGAACAAGATTACGGCGCCATGTTAGACATGTTTAAATTAGTAAGCGAAAGACATGGCGTTATTAATAAAATCGTCTCCGTACCCAATCATCCAAAAGACGATGCCGAGATCATTGACCTATATAAAAATGCCATCACCGCTAAAACAAAAGTGATTTTAGTGAGTCATATGATTAACATCACTGGCCAAATATTGCCTATTAAAAAAATCTCTGAAATGGCCCATCAGTATGGCGTTCAAGTGATTGTAGATGGAGCACATGCATTTGCACATATCCAGTTTAGTATCGCAGATTTAGGTTGCGATTATTATGCCGCCTCTTTACATAAATGGCTGAGTGTGCCATTGGGTGCAGGTTTATTATTTATAAAAAAGGAACATATCAAAAATGTTTGGCCACTTATTGCAGATGGAGAAAAAGACCCCAACAAAATAAAACGTTTAAACCATACTGGAACGCATCCTGTTCATACAGACTTAACCATACCCGACGCGATCGCTTATTATAAATTAATAGGGCCCGCAAAAAAAGAAGCAAGATTAAGGTACTTACAACAATATTGGACGAGTCAAGTAAAGGACATACCAAATATTATCTTGAATACGCCAACAGACGCAGCAAGATCCTGTGCTATTAGTAATGTGGGTATTGAAGGCATCAAGCCTGCGGTCTTAGCCGAGCGATTGATGAAGGAATATAAAATATTCACAGTTGCCATAGATTATACCAATGTACACGGTTGTAGGATTACCCCTAATTTGTACACCACTACCCAAGAATTAGATGTCTTTGTGAAAGCCTTAACCAATTTGGCCAAAGGCTAGAATGCACATTTACAACCCAATTTGTTAACATTCGTTCGTATTTGCGGTTTTTTGCCTATTTTAATAGTCTAATAACCGCATAATGCTGAAAAAAGAACGTCAAGAGTTCATTTTACACCAACTAAACCTGCATAATAAAATTTTATGTGCGGATTTAAGCAATAAAATGGGTGTATCAGATGATACCATCAGAAGAGATTTACAGGAGCTTGCGCAACAGGATAAATTATTAAAAGTGCATGGCGGTGCACTTAGCAAATCCTTTCATACCGCATTTGACAGAGAGATGGTCTATCATTTAGAGGATAAAAACATCATCGCTCAAAAAACTGCAGCATTGGTTCAAAGTGGAATGTATATTTTAACATCAGGAGGAACTTCCATCCTAGAATTTGCTAAATCATTAGACCCCAATTTAAACGCCACATTTTTTACTTGTAGCTTAAATGCTGCCATTGAATTTGCGCACCACCCTAGTATCGAAGTGGTGATGATTGGAGATAAAGTGTCAAAAGACGCCATGTTAACAACAGGTGCTAGTGCGGTGCAAACCATAGAAACAATACAAGCAGATTTATGTATTCTAGGAATCAACTCATTAGACACCCAATTTGGACTTAGTGAAAACGACTGGGAAGTGGTTCAAATTAAAAAAGCAATGATTAAAGCTTCAAAAAAAACAATCTGTATCGGCATTTCTGAGAAGTTAAATTCTCAGCAAAAAATTAAAGTAGCCAACCTCGACGAGATTGATATTTTAATTACAGAGTTAGATCCTAGTGATCCAACACTGTTGCCATTTAAACACAAGGGATTAACCATTTATTAATATTAAAAGATCAGTTATGAGACTCAAAAAAACAAGCAAGCTTTATTTAGCAAAGCTTATGATGATTTTGGTTTTGCTGTCTGGTTTTTGTATCGACACAATTGCCCAAACTATCCTTAGCGGTAAAGTGACGAATCAAAAAGACAACAGCGGAATCGAGGGTATTTCAATCGTTATCAAAGGCACACGAAATGGTGTGGTTTCTGATAATTTAGGTGGATTTACTTTGAAATTAAACAACAACAACGCTGTTACATTAGTAGCAAGTGGAGTTGGATTTAAAGCACAGGAATTAAATGTTGATCCAAGCAAGATGGCTAGTGGATTGAACATTGTTTTAACTGAGCAGTATTCTAAATTAGACGAAGTTGTTGTGACAGGAACTGCAGCCGGTACCACTAAGCGTCAATTAGGAAGTTATGTTAGTAGTGTTTCTTCAGAAGACCTAAGTAAAGGTGCTTCAGGAAACATATTAGCTGCATTGCAAGGTAAAACTGCGGGTGCACAGATTATCCAAAACAGTGGAGACCCTGCTGGTGGTATGTCTGTTCGTTTAAGAGGTATTAGTTCTGTACTTTCTTCTTCTGAGCCTTTGTACATTGTGGATGGTGTGATTATCAATAACGCAACAAACAGAGTGACCAATACATCTGGCAACTATGATGGTGGTAATTTCGTTGGAAGTATCGGACAAAACAGAATGGTAGACATCAACCCTGCTGATATCGAAAGAATCGAGGTATTGAATGGTGCTGCAGCAGCTGCTACTTATGGTAGTAGAGCCAATGCCGGTGTAATCCAAATTTTTACTAAGCGTGGTAAATCTGGTGCAGCTAAAGTAAGTTTCTCTAGCACATTTATTAGTAGTGCGTTAAGAAAGAAATTAGATGTCAACCAATCTCCTACTAAATTCGGTGGCCCAACTGATGGTGTAGGTGCACAAACTCAGGATGTATTGACACCTGCGTTGACCAATACCACTAGTGTTAAACGTTATGATTATCAAGATTATATTTTCCGTGATGCAACTGGAACAGATAACACCTTATCTGTTAGTGGTGGTAACGATAAAACGAAGTACTATTTTGGTGGATCTTTCTACAACAACCAAGGTATTATCAAGAATACTGATTTCCAAAGATTCAGTTTCAGATCTAATATTGATCAAGTGATCAATAAATGGATAAGTATGAATATGGGATTGAATTACACGAACTCTAGTGCAAATGAAAAACCAGACGGACAATCTTTCTTCTCTCCTACAAACGCTGTAACCATTATTGGTAACTTCCATGATATTTGGACAAGAGATGCCAATGGTAATATTAAAGCGGTAGGTGAAAGAGGAAGAATCAATCCAGTTTCTGTTATCGAAGACATTAAGCAAAGACAATCTACCAATAGAGTGTTAGCTAATGTTGGTTTGAAATTAAAACCAATGAAAGGCTTAACAATTGACTATACAATGGGTATCGACAACTATGCTCAAAATGGTACGACTTATATTCCTCCTTATGCATACAATGCAAATCCTGCATTTTATGGTGGTGGTTTAACATTGGATCCTACTCAAAATGGTTATGCAAGTACGGCATCCAATCATTTCTTCCAAATCAACCACGATTTGAGTGGTAACTACAATTTTGATATCACTGCTGATATCAATTCTACAACTCAAGTTGGTTATTCTCAACAATACGAGAAAAACAATTACGCTTTATTACAAGGAAGAGGTTTTGCTCCTTTCATCGAAACTGTGAATGGTGCATCTACTCCAATTCCAGGTGTGGATGATCGTAGTGAAATTTCTGTTTCTGGTTTATATGTTCAACAGAACTTTAAATTCAAGAATCAATTGTTCTTAACTGGTGCGGTTCGTCGTGATGGATCTAGCGTATTTGGTGCAAACCAACGCAATCAAACTTACGCAAAAGCAAGTGCTAGTTATATCATTTCAAGTACTGAATTTTGGAATCAATTGGGTCTTTCAAAAGCCTTTGATTTATTTAAAGTTCGTGTGGCTTATGGTGAAAGTGGAAACTTAACAGGGATTGGCGCTTATTCAAGATTCAATTCTTATAGCTCTAATTCATTCTTAGGTCGTAGCGCATTGAACTCTAGCACCACTTTGGCAAACGAAAACGTGAAGCCAGAGCGTCAAGCTGAAGTTGAATACGGTATGGACTTAGGTATGTTCAACAACCGTGTTGGTTTAACAGTGAACGTATACAATAAGAAAGTAACTGATTTATTGATCAATAGACAATTGGCACCAACCAATGGTTTTGCTAGTTTATTAGACAATTTCGGTTCTCTAGAAAACAAAGGATACGAGATCATGTTAAGTCTTACTCCAGTGCAAACAAAAGATTTGAAATGGGAAATGACCACCATCTACAACCACAACGAAAACAAAGCAATTAAGATTGGACAAGCATTGACATTGTTCAGCACGAACGCTGGTGCTCCAGTGGCCATTGTAGAAGGTCAACCAATTGGTGTATTCTACGGTACTTATTTTGCTAGAGGAACTGATGGTGCTATTACAACCAATGCTGCTGGTATTCCATTGGCTGCAACGGGTGTAACAAGAAAAGTCATTGGTAATCCTAACCCTGACTATACTGCAAGTTTAGTGAATGAAGTTTCATTTAAGAAATGGAATTTCCGCGCTCAATTAGATGCGGTACAAGGTGTAGATGTGTTCAATGCGGACTTTAGAACAAGACAAGGTGTTGGTAACGGTAAAATTGCTGAAGCTGAACAAAGAGGTTTATTGCCTAGAGGTTATGTAAGTGGTGTTTACGCAATAGAAGAGTGGAGAGTAGATGATGGCTCTTTCATTAAATTACGTGAATTATCATTAAGCTACAATGTTGGTAAAGTTAAATTCATCAACAACTTAAGCTTAAACTTTAGTGGTAGAAATCTTATTTCATGGGACAACTACAAGGGATATGATCCAGAAGTAAACTCAGGTGGTCAAAGTACTTTATTAAGAGGTATTGACTTTGGAGCTACTCCAATCCCACGTACATTCAGTTTTGGCATCAAAGCTGACTTTTAATCCTTAATTAAATAAATAGAGAACAATGAAAAAGATACTATATAAATATCAAATCGCTTTCTTGCTCGGGATCGTATCCTTAACGAGCTGTAAGAAAGACTTTGTGAATCCAAATGCACCCACTACCGATCAAGTATTTAGCTCCGCTAGAGGCTTAGTTGGTGTGAACTTAGGTGCACAAAGAACCTACTCTTTAGGTGGTGCAAGCGTTGTGTATGGCATAGTCACTGCAAACGGTTTTACAACCAATGAAGTTATTTTAATGAATGCCGGTAACGTAGCTGAATACCAATTTAGCCGTGGCGGAACTGCTGTAGATGCGACCAATACTGTATTGGCAAATATCTGGACCAATTCAAATAAGGTGATCTATGA
>CALPLN020000067.1 GCA_943324415.2 Sediminibacterium ginsengisoli
AATTGGTAAGCCTTCAGATTGTCTCTAATAAATACAAATTAGCAGCAGATAATAATGCGATTTACAGAAAGATCATTTATCCAGATCGTGGAATTATTTATGATCGTAAAAAAAGAGCCCTCTTAGAAAATGCCATCAGTTATGACTTAGTGGTGATCCCCAATGAAGCTAAAGGAGTGGATACCGCAGCCTTATGCGAAATACTGCGCATCGATAAAGAGGAGTATAGTAAAAGAATCATTGAGGCCATCATTAAAAATACAAGAGTCAAGGCCGGCGTTTTTGAAGCGTTTTTAACCCCTGAACTATATGCGCAATTAAACGAAAATTTATACCGATTCCCTGGCTTCTCTTTATCAGAACGTTCTATCAGAAACTATCCCTACAATACTGCAGCGCAAGTATTGGGTTATGTAGCCGAAGTAGATGTGAATTTTTTAAAGAAGCATGAATCAGAAGGATACGAAATGGGTGACTATGCAGGCATTACCGGATTAGAAAAAAATTACGAATCGGTATTGATGGGACAAAGAGGTGTAAAGCGTTTTTTAAGAGACAATAAAGGAAAAATTCAAGGGCCTTATGAAAAAGGAGAATTTGATACGGTAGCTGTTGCAGGAAAAAATTTATACACTAGTGTCGATGTACAAGTGCAACAACTTGCAGAAAAATTATTGCAAAATAAAATTGGAAGTGCTGTTGCGATCAATCCTAAAACAGGCGGAGTCATTGCGATGGCGTCTAGTCCAGGCTACAATCCCAATTTATTGACAGGAAGTCAGAGAAGAAAAACAATTGGCAGGCTGTTGTTAGATACTTCTAGACCACTCTACAACCGAGCTATTAAAGGACAATATCCTCCAGGCTCCACTTTCAAACCTTTAGGTGCATTGATTGCATTAGACGAGGGTTTGATTACGCCTAATTTTGGCTATAATTGTTTTGGCTCTTATGGCGCTTGTGGAGATCCAAGAAAATGTGAACACCATAATGCGGGGCATGCTGCCAATCTTCAGTTGGCCTTGGCTTATTCTTGTAACTCCTATTTTTTACAAGTGTTTAGAATGGCCATTGACAACCCAAAATACAAATCTGCAAAAGGTGGCTATTTAAAGTGGAAAGAATACATGAATGCCTTTGGATTTGGACGTAAACTAGGTGTTGATTTACCGAGTGAAAACAAAGCCAATATCCCTGACACTGCACAATACAATAGGGACTTCGGTAATCCAAGATATTGGAATAGCTGTTATATGTTGACACTGGGCATTGGCCAAGATAGAATGACCGCGACGCCTCTGCAACTGGCCAATTCTATGGCTTTTATTGCAAACAGTGGTTATTATTACACCCCGCATTTTGTAGATAGTATTGAAGCCGAGACCGAAGAAGAAGCAGCTCAATTAGCCCCTTTTAGAACCAAACAAAAAGTGACAAAAATACCAAAGGAATATTTTGATGTCATTAAGGAAGGTATGCATGATGTGACAGTTTATGGAACAGCTGCATTCATTAAAGTGCCAGGGCATGAGTACTGCGCTAAAACAGGCACGGCACAAAATCCACATGGTAAAAACCACTCCTTATTTGTTTGCTTTGCACCAAAGGACAATCCAAAAATCGCGGTTGCAGTCATTGTAGAAAATGCTGGATATGGATCTACTTGGGCGGGACCCATCGGCGGATTGTTGATGGAGCAATATTTAAACGACACCCTTACAACCGAAAGCAAATTAAAGGCAGATAACCTATCACAAGTTGACTTAATGCCAGAAGCGATTAAAAACTGGTATGTGAAACATAATAAAGCAGCCTACTTGACGCCTATTGAATACAATAACGATGAATTATCAGACGTTTGGGATATGGAGATGTTGGCTGAGGGGGTGGTAAAAACAAAAGCAAAGGACACCACACCAGCTGTACCAACCCCTTTACCCAATTCAGATAAAACGAATAAGGATAGCCTCCTTCCAAATACTGATAAAAAGAAAAGGCTTAAGCCATAAAATATGTCATCTAATTATAATAATAATTTTTCGAAAGGAACCGACCTAGCTGTGATTGTCCTTTATTTACTCATGGCATGCATTGGCATCCTTAGTATTTTTATGGTTGAATACAATCCCAATAGTGATTGGGCCACTAGTTTTATAAGTGGGAAAACCAGTTATAGTAAGCAGTTCTTTTTCTTGATCTTTTGTTCCTTTGTAGCAGTTTTTATTTTATTGATGGATAGCAAAGTCTTTACTGCACTGGCTAATATTCTTTTTGCTGGAGGTATTTTATTGATGCTTGCTACTTTTGTATTAGGGAAAGAAATCAATGGTTCTAAAAGCTGGATTCCCATTGCAGCAGGATTTAACCTTCAACCTGCTGAATTGTGTAAAATTTTTACTGCATTGGCTTTGGCAAAATTTATCTCAAGACCAGAAACAGATTTCACAAAATTACAATCTCATTTAATAGCAGGGGCAATGATTGGCATTCCAGCTATCTTATCGATCATGCAACATGAGCTAGGACTAGCTATCGTCTATAGCGCTTTTATTTTTGCGATGTACAGAGAAGGATTACCACCCATTATTTTAATCGTGTTGTTGTCCTTTGCCCTGCTTGTGATTGCAACTTTATTGTTGGAACCCACTTTATTGGCAATTATCTTAACTGTAATTGGCGGATTAATTTTGACTTACTTAGGTAAAAGTTTTAAAAGAAATAAACAGGCAATCATCATCGTTGCGAGTGTCTGGATATTCTGTGTAGGGACGGTTCGTTTTGCAGTACCCTATATTTTTAACAATGTATTTGAATGCTATCAGACCACACGTATTTATAGCATGGTGGGTAAAGAATATGATTGTAGTTTAAATCAACGTTCTGTTCAAAAACCAGGGGCCAAGGCAGCAAGAAAACCCGATGACTACAACGTAAAGCAAAGTAAAATCGCCATTGGTTCAGGAGGATTTTGGGGGAGAGGATTCTTGAAAGGCACGCAGACTAGAGGCAAATATGTACCAGAGCAAAATACAGATTTTATCTTCACTTCTATCGGCGAAGCGTTCGGCTTTGTTGGCACTTTTACATTTTTAGGATTGTACTTATTCTTTTTATTCAGATTGATCCGTATTGCAGAAAGGCAAAGAAGTACTTTCTCAAGGGTCTATGCATATAGCGTTGTAGGCATTTTCTTTTTCCATATTGCAGTCAATATTAGTATGACCATTGGACTATTCCCGGTAGTAGGTATCCCATTGCCATTGATCAGTTATGGTGGATCATCCTTACTTACATTCACTGCGCTTGTATTTATTTTATTAAGATTGGATGCAGATAGACAAATGGTACTGCGATAATTGTATTTTTGCAGCATGCGAATTTACCCATTATCCGAAGGCAGTTTTAGCATTGATCAAACCAAAGTTTTTGTCCCATTTGATACCCAAAGGGAGCAGATTCAAGACCGCCCCAAAGGAAGTATTCTTGTAGAGATTCAACCCTTTGTTGTCATTACAGAAAAGGACATTATCTTATTCGATACAGGATTGGGCTACATGAACAAACAAGGTGTATTACAAATTCATGATAATTTAATGGCAATTGGAATCAATCCAAGCTCAGTGACTAAAGTTTTCATGAGTCATTTACATAAGGACCATGCAGGTGGCATGAGCTATATCCATCCACAATTTAAAGAGCGTTTTGTGAGCTTTCCTTACGCCACATACTATGTTCAACAAAGAGAGTTTGACTTAGCCATGACCCATCCTACTGCTTCTTATATCAAAGAACAATTTGAATTCTTGGAAGACTTTTCGAAAGTGGTATGGCTCACTGAGGATCAAGGAATTATAGACAACAGCATCCATTATTTATTGACTGGCGGACATTGCCCATTTCATCAAGTTGCATGGATTAAGGAAGATAATGAAATCTTTTTCTTTGGTGCGGATGTTGCACCTCAATTGCAACAAATCAAATCAAAGTTTGTGGCCAAATACGATATGGATGGAAAAGCTGCAATGGAGTGGCGACAAAAATGGTGGGAACAAGGACAAAAAGAAGGATGGCAATTTGCTTTTTACCATGACATCCGTCATCCTTTGTTCAAACCTGATAGTTTAGCTTAAACGAACATTCATTAGGAATCAATATCGATAAGGGTTTCAGAGAAAGCATAATTTTTCTGTATCTTTAAATCGTTATGACGAACAACGCTACACAAAAATATTTACAACAGTTTAGAACCAATGTTTCTGACAAATATATTATTTACAATAGTTTATTTGCAGCACTTCCCTATTCTGGCATTGCCAATGTGGGTGCCTTATTGCCCATCTTAATTCAACATTGTGAAGAAGGTTTTTCAAAAGGAAAAGCGCCAATAGAAATTATTGATTCTTTTTTTAAACAACATACCAATGTTGAATTAGAAAAAGAACAGATTGACCACTTATTCAAATATGTACAATATGTTGAAAGGCAGGTTGTCTTATTTGATGCAATAGAGGATGCTGCATTTACAAGTATCAATGATATGGAGGGACCTGGTAGCATCAAATCATTAATCAAAGAAGCCAATTTTACTGGCAAATCGCAAGCACTCAAAAATAAACTTAAAGATTTTAAAGTTAAGATAGTCTTAACCGCCCATCCCACTCAATTTTATCCAGCAAATGTCTTAGGCATCATTCATGATATGGGTGAAGCCATTGCAAAGAACGACTACGCAACAATCAATCAATATATCCAACAACTTGGGCTAACTCCTTTCTTCAATAAAAAGCAACCCAGTCCAACCGACGAAGCGTTGAATTTAATGTGGTATTTAGAACATGTTTTTTATCAATCCATTGGTAATATCTACAATACGATTGTGAAAGATGTTTTTGATGATGACTATGATGCACAAAATCCGTTTATTGAATTGGGCTTTTGGCCTGGCGGAGATCGTGATGGCAATCCATTTGTCAATGCTGCAACCACTATCAAAGTGGCTCAAGCATTAAGAAGTAGTATCATCGTTTGTTATTATAGAGACGTAAGAAAACTAAAAAGGAGACTGACTTTTTCTGGTGTAGCCAATCTATTAACAGATTTAGAAGCCGCTTTATATGAAAATGTATTTAAACCCGAAGACAGTACACCTATCTCTACACAAACCATTGTAGATTGTCTTAGTACAATTAAAGAAAAACTAATCAATGAGCATCATGCTCTTTATTTGAATCGACTGACTCAGTTACTGAATAGAGTTCATATTTTCGGAACACATTTTGCCGCTTTAGATATTCGTCAAGATTCAAGAATTCACCGAACCGTATTATTGGAAACAGGGCTACTGCCCGCTGATTATATAGACTTAAATGAAGCAGCGCAAATGCAGCTACTTGCGAATCTTACAGGCCATATCGATCCAAAAAATATGTCCTCAGAGATTGGGAAAGATACCATTGAAAGCATTTACGCTATTAAGGAAATTCAGACCTTCAATGGGGTAATGGGTTGTCAACGTTATATTATTAGTAACTGTCAGACCGCCGTGCATGTCATGGAGCTATATGCCTTATTTAGATTATGTGGATGGGATCAAGATCTAGCGTCCATTGACATTGTTCCCCTATTTGAAACCATCGATGACCTTACTGCATCAGAAGCAATCATGTCTACCCTTTATGCCTCTACGATATACGGAACGCATATTAAGGCTAGAAATAAGGAACAAACAATCATGCTTGGCTTTAGCGATGGCACAAAGGATGGGGGTTATTTACAAGCCAATTGGAGTATTTACAAAGCGAAAGAAACATTGACTTCGGTGTCAAGAAAAAATGATATTGTTGTTAAATTTTTCGACGGAAGAGGTGGCCCTCCCTCTAGAGGTGGAGGTAAAACACATCAGTTTTATGCATCCATGGGCAATAGCATAGAGAACGAGGAAATTCAACTCACCGTGCAAGGCCAAACAATCACTTCGAACTTTGGCACGATTCATTCTGCACAATTTAATTTAGAACAATTATTGAGTGCTGGTGTAAGCCATAGTTTATTTTCTGAAACTAAAGTACAACTAACACAACAAGATCGTCAATTATTAGAAACACTTGGCAATATTAGTTTTGAAGCCTACCAACAATTAAAGCAAGATGATTTATTCTTGCCTTACCTTCAAAAATTTAGTCCACTCAACTATTATAGTAAAAGCAATATTGCAAGCAGACCTGCAAAAAGAGGATCTGGCTCAACCTTGCAATTTCAAGACTTACGGGCGATCCCATTTGTTGGAAGTTGGAGTCAATTAAAACAAAATGTACCAGGTTATTACGGCGTAGGCACCGCGTTGCAAGTACTCAAGGAAAAGGGATTGTGGAAAGAAGTGCAATCTTTATTCAACAATATTGGATTCTTTAAAACATTGGTCGACAATAGCATGATGAGCATGGTAAAATCGAATTTTGCGATCACAAAATACATCGATCAGGATCCCATCTTTAGCCCTATTTGGAAAAATATCAAAGCCGAATTTCAATTAACGACTCAGTTGTATCTAGAGCTAAGCAATAGCAATAGTTTGATGGAGCAAGATACGCTTGCAAAACATTCCATTTTATTGAGAGACCGAATTGTATTGCCTTTGTTAACGATTCAACAATATGCATTGTGTAAAATACAAGAAGAAGGACTAAGCGCTACCGAAAAAGCAGATTATGAAAAGCTTTTAACAAGAACCATGTTTGGCATCATCAATGCCTCTAGAAATTCAGCTTAAACAGCGCCCTGGTCTTTCCATTGCCATAAATGCAAACATGCATAACTTCGATAGGGTGTCCACTTGCTTGAAATGGCCAACATTTTTGTATGCAATTCTTTCTTTGTAGCAGACTCAATGCCATACAATTGAATCATGGCTTGTTGAATCCCTAAATCATCCACTGCAAATACATCCTCTTGACCCAAACTAAATAACATTAACATTTCAACGGTCCATTTACCTACCCCTTTAATTTGAATGAGCAATTCCACAATTGCTTCTGGCTCCATTGAATACAATTGTTTATCTGTAATCTTATGTGCTAAGAAAAACTCGGCTACATTTTGTATATAATGCACTTTAGATTGACTCAAACCTATCGACCTTAGACTTTCAAAAGAACATGCAAGCACTTGCTCACAACTAGGCTCTTTCCCGTCGAACAAAGCAATAAAACGCCCAAAGATAATGGCAGCCACCTTGGTGCTTAATTGTTGACTAATGATACTAGCCATCAACCTAACTGGGGTATTTTTTCTTTTCTTGATAGCATGATCTGCCTCTACTAAAAGAGGTGCAAATTTTTTATCTTTTTTCAAGTGTTGTTTATACTCCATGGATGTAAATTAAGTTGAAATACTTATTTTGAGTAAGTTTAAAGAACCGATTACTAAAAACGAAATTATGACTAAAAGACTACTCTGTTTGTTATTTGTATTGTTTGCCCAAAACGCCTTTACACAAACCAAAGACGCCCAAGCCATTCTCCAACTATTGTCAAAACAAGAAAATGCATGGAATCAGGGTGATATTACCCAGTTTATGCAGGGTTATTGGGAAAATGACAGCCTAGTCTTTGTGGGTAAAAATGGGCTCACTTATGGCTACAACAACACCCTCTCTAACTACAAAAAGAATTACCCTGATAAAACGTATATGGGTCAATTGAAGTTTACCATACTGTCCATGCAACCACTGGGCAAAGCGTTTTATAGTATCATTGGAAAATGGGCGCTCACCAGAACTGTCGGAAATTTGAGCGGACATTATACCCTACTGCTTAAAAAAATAAATGGGCAATGGAAGATCGTTCAAGATCATAGCAGCTAAGACAAAATGCACGAATTAAGACAGTAGTTGCTTTAGTATTTAGTGCGAAAAATCAATCGGGTCTTTCCAGATTTTGTAGAGTAGCAAAAGATAACCCGAAGTACTTATCAAAAAGAAAGTATAATATAAATAGTTAAACCATTGCCAATCTGCCTCTACAAAAGCGTATCCCAACATAATTCCTAATGTCGAATTCAAGCCCATCCATAAAAGGGTAAAACCGATGGTTCTAGATATTCTATTTAAAAATGCCATTACTTCTGGATCCATTAGTCTAAACTTTGTTTGTTTGCTGCTGCTTCTTTTAATAATCGATCAAATTGAGCAGGTGTTAAATCATTAAAGAAATAATATACAGGATCCACTTTGGCACCGCGCTTGATGACTTCATAATGTAAATGTGATCCAGTACTCTTACCAGTACTTCCTACGTAACCAATCACTTCTCCCCGCTTTACTGACTGACCCACTTTGGCTTTTACACGAACCATATGACCGTATAATGTCTGGAATCCATAACCATGATTGATCACTACTTTATTACCATAACCATCTGTGTTGAACCCAGCTGCCTGAACAACACCATCAGAAGTGGCATAAATTGGTGTACCTGTTGGTGCAGAAAAATCAAGCCCCGCATGTAATCTAAAGTCTTTATATAAAGGGTCAATACGATATCCAAAACCGGATGCTACGCGTTTCATATTTTTATTACTCACTGGCTGGATTGCTGGAATGGCTCTTAATAATTTTTCTTTATTCTTCACCATTGTCGTGATTTCAGTAAAAGACTTGCCTTGAAAAGACATTCTTAAACTCAAATTATTCAATTGATTGCGCATATTCTCAATCAACTCCGTATTGGACAAACTTTGAATCAATCTAATCTCATTTTTAGCCAACATTTCTGTAACCCTAGCACTATCTGGAATAGGTGTTGCTTCAAAAATAGAACGATATACCTCATTGTCCCTTTGTTCCAACTCTACCATCTGCAGCTCCAACTGCTTCATACGTTCTTGCAAAACGGCATAGCTCTCTTTATAAGCGATGTTTTGTTGTCTTAATAAACGTTCTTTTGGGGAGTCAATGTATTGAAATAAAATAGCTACAAAAAGAACGCCCACCGCTAAAGATGCAATGATAAAACCAATCGTTTGCAAAAGTCTAACCTTGAGGGGGACTTCGATTTTTTCAAACCTTAAAGTATGGGTGTTAAAGAAATATTTTATTTTCTTCATGTAGAATGATTATTTGCCTTCTAAAGTCATATAAAAAGGCTCAAATGCTTACCTTTGGAGACTTTTAGAAACGCTACAAAGATAGCTTTTTAATTTAGCTCAAAGCTTAAAATAAAGCCCTATGATGAAGAGTTCAGAAATAAGACAACAGTTTTTAGATTTTTTTGCGACCAAAGGGCATGCGATTGTGCCATCGGCCCCGATCGTAGTTAAAAACGACCCTACCTTGTTGTTTACCAATTCAGGCATGAACCAATTCAAGGATTATTTTTTAGGAAACCAACAACCTAAGTACTCTAAAATTGCAGATACCCAAAAATGTTTAAGGGTAAGTGGAAAGCACAACGACTTAGAGGAAGTGGGTGTAGACACTTACCACCACACCATGTTTGAAATGTTGGGCAACTGGAGT
>CALPLN020000068.1 GCA_943324415.2 Sediminibacterium ginsengisoli
ATCAAAGGAAGTCAAATGGTATACCAGCCTACGACAACTGTCATTAGAGGGATGATGCAGACCTCTAAATGGACGGAGTGGCTGCCAAAAGAGATTGAGCTAAAAATAACTAGTAGTTTGGTTGCCACCATTCAAACAGCATTGAATCAAGATGGCGTTCAGGTGCCAGTGGTGTTTTCAATTGAAAATGGTGAAAATAAGAACGCATTGATAAGTTTTGAAACGAGTATGGACAACAGTCAATGGTCGCCAATCGCAAGAATTCAGTATTATATGTTCGCAAAAAAAATACAATCTTCACTAGACCGTGTATTGTCATCAGCAGTGGCGTATTACAATTATAGCAAAGGAGTGTATGGATTTGATATTGTAGAGACCAGGGTAAAAGATTCTAGCTTAATTACATTGGATCAAACCTTAAATGACACGCCCTCGATTGACCAGATTTATCAAATGGTCAGTCAATTAGAAAAACAGGTTATTGAAAAAAACGGCAAAGTAACTGGATCACCCATGGTCAATATTACTAGAGTTGATGTGAATGAAGTATATACTCAAGTAGCGCTCCCATTGGAAAGAGACATTGCAGTAAGTGGTGGATTTGCCATCAAGAAAATGGTACTTGGTAATTTGCTTTCTGTAAATGTGCAAGGGGATCAATCAAAAGTCAATCAAGCATTTGAAGCAACCAAGCAGTATATCATTGATAAACAGAAATCCTCGCCTGCTATTCCGTTTGTAATTTACAATACCAATAGACTATTGGAAAAAGATCCAACTCGATGGATCTCTACCATTAACTACCCTATTTACTAGGCACCTTATTGCTTAAATCCAATTACCCTTAGGCTATCCGAATTCATGCCCAACACATAGGCTTTCTGTTGATTGATTTGAATTGGCGCAATCTGCCTTACCTGTCCTTTTATACTGAGTCCATTCATCGGAGCAGCCTTGAAATCTTGTTTCCCGGTATTGATTAAAAGCGTTCCATAATCTGCATCATACCTGCCCATTTGAACATTGTTGTCATAGAAATTACCCATCATTAACAGATCTGGCCATTGATCTCCATTTGCATCCAACACCACCGCAGTTTTATAGGCGGAAATTTGCGCTTCCCATGGTAACACTTTAGCCGTGAATACCCCTTTGCCATCATTGATGAATAATGTATTTGCAAAATGGTACGCATGCACCACTTTAGAGGATTTTAATTTTTCCTTTGTAAAAATATCATACAGGTTTGCTTTCGCAAAGTCTTCTGCATATAAGAATGATTTTTTTATTTTAGGTATCTGTCTTTGAATTTCATCTTTATTGGCAAATGGAATTTCTTTTCCTTGTAAATAGAACGTAATGATTTGCTCGAACTTACCATTGTCATCAAAGTCATTATAATACATGCTGATAGGTTCTTTTTCTGTCGCCTTCAGTCTTGTATTCAATCCTAAATTACCGGCGATAAAGTCCATGTCTCCATCTAAATCAATATCAACAGGTAAGGTGAAATTCCACCATCCTGGTAAATTGGTGATGCTTGCCTTTTTCCATTTTTGAGCCGATGGATATAAGACATCAATTCCACCCCACTGATACGTCAACAGGATTTCCATTTTACCATCCTTATTGATATCCATTGCTGTTGCATTTGTGATCAACCCCGTGCCAATTAAATCAGGTGCCACAGAAGCCGTCACATTTTTAAAATGCCCATCCCCCGTATTATACAATACATAACTATCTGTTGGCGCACCATAATCCATTGCTGTTACCCTGCTTGTTATTAAAAGATCTACTGCGCCATCTTGATTGAAATCTCTTGCAATAATGGATGAGCTTTGATTGTAAATAGGGATTGCATCTTTGAGCACCTTAAACTCGCCAGAAGTTTGATTTAGATAAACCCTTGGCATCATGTGCTTGTCTTTACCGAAATATTCATTCCCGCCCGAACCTATAACCAAGTCTTGAAGTCCGTCTTTATTCACGTCAGCCATAACAGCGCAAACATCTTCATAATTGCTATCCAATCGAAATGCTTCTTGCTTAGATTGAATAAATTTTCCGTTTTTTTGCTGGAAGTACAATGCTGCACTAAACCCTCTAGCGCCACCGATAAAAATATCTTCTAATCCATCTTTGTTTAGGTCTCCTACAGCCAGCGCGGGTCCTTCGGTTGAATTCATCTGTGGAATCAATTGTTCTCTATTGAATTCTTGGAAGATATTTTCTTGATGCTTGAATTGAATGCCAGAAGCTGCAGTTAAATCAATCGCTTTTTTTGTATCCAACGGCCAATGTTGATTGATTAAATCATAATTGAAAATTGGAAGCCCCGATTGGTATGTCAAAGACAATTGTTTTTTCTTAAATTCAACTGGTTGAATTTTTTGATACCGATTGTCTGGCCAAATTAAAAAAGCAGAATCTACTTTCGTATTTTTTAAGCCAATAGATAAAGGTATCTCCATGCTAGAGAGAAACCCTTTCACTGGAAATTTTTCATACGTCCTGATTTCGCCAGGGGTAAATAAGACCAATTTAGCACCAATGGCATTGATGTTCTTAGCAGCCCCTTTTAAAATAACCGAAACAGCATGCGCCGCAGTATCCCTATTGGTTTTATTCTCATAAATAAAAGACTTGTCGTTGACATTGTTTACAACTAAGTCTAAGTCCCCATCATTATCGAAATCGGCATAAGCTGCTCCATTTGAATAAGAGGAAGGATTGTTGACAATTGCCTTTTCCTTGTCGTCAAAGGATAGGTTCTTTTTATTTAAGAAAAATTGATTGGGTATTTTAATTTCAGGAAAACGATCAATCAGCGCCATATCCTTTTCACCCATTTTATTATCCCTTATTTTTTCTTGAATTTCCTGATTGGACACATAGTTCACATAGTCCATATCATTCATTCGCTTAGGAATACCATTCGCGATAAAAATATCTTTATACCCGTCATTGTCAAAGTCCATTAAAAGGGTTGCCCATGACCAATCTGTAGCAAACATGCCAGCATACATACCCACTTCGCTAAATTTTCCATTACGACGATTCCATTGTAAGTTGTTGCGCGTAAACTGATAATCGTATCCTACAGATATTTTATATTGATAGATGTCATAATCGTCCTCTCCTAAAGATCGTTTTAAAATATAGGGATCCTTTGGCAACATATCCATTGAAACAATTTCCGGGAATCCATCATTGTTTAAATCCGCTGCATCAACACCCATAGAGTATTGACTGGTATGCATGAGCCTTTCTTTTTGCTCATCTTTAAAGCTTCCGTTTTTTTGATTGATGTATAAATAATCGTTCTCATGAAAATCATTACCTGCATAAATATCTACCCATCCATCTAAATTAATATCACTCATTACTACCCCTAAGCCATAACTGATGGCGGTGCTATTGATCTTAGAGGCCTTTGTTACGTCTTCAAAATGTCCATCATTATTAGCGAATATGCGATCGCCCGACAGTGGATCAAAAGTGCCCATAAAGCTCGTCCTTGGCGCAAACGTGCCATTCTGATGTACGGAGTGATTCAGTAAGAATACATCCAAGTCTCCATCTTGATCGTAATCAAAAAAACTTGCCTGTGTACTAAAGCCAGAAAAATCTAAGCCGTATTCAGCGGCAGCTTCTTTGTATTTTGGAATGCCTTTTTCTATGGACGTGCAAACAAGTAACTGATTTTTAGAAACAAATTTTTCGAAATTACCTAGTCTACAAATATAGATATCCAATAAGCCATCATTGTTAATATCCACTACTGACACTCCCGTATTCCAAGCACTATCCTGCGGTATCTGTGCTTGTTTACTCACTTCTGTAAATTGTAATTTACCCTTGTTCAAATACAATTGATTGTCCCCCTCGTTGGAAGCGAAAAAGATATCCGCCTGTCCATCATTATTGAAATCACCTGTTGCAACACCTGCTCCATTGTAATAGTACATGTAATGAAACATATTGAATTGCTCATTCGGGTGCAATTTGTTTTCAAACTGAATACCTGTTTGGGCTGCAGACAATGCTTCAAATAAGGGCGCCTCTTGAGTAGTTGGATTGCACCCAAAATGAATTGCACCAATCGTCAATAAAATGGTTGCCTGTTTGATACTATGTATAGGATTGAACACCATAAGTTTATTTTATTTTCATGTACACAGGGAACTGATTGTTTCGAATAAACAACACCCCTTTCTGTTTAGGCTGCTGAAGCAATAACATATCTCTCACTTGTCCAGTAATAGCCAAGCCAGATTGCTTATCTTCTACCACTTCTAGTATCCTTTTTCCTTGATTGATTAAGACCAAGCCATAATTGGCGTCTAATCGGCCAAATTGCGGCAAGAATCCAAACTGATTGCCTCCCATCACTAGATCCAACTTGCCATCTGCGTTCACATCCGCACTCACCATGGCATTCAATGAAGAGAACTGCACTTCGTTTGGTAGGCGTTGGATATCAAACTGTCCATTCCCCTTGCCCCAGGCAATGATAGAACTTGTGAAGTTGTATAATTTCATGTTCGCCTTGTCTACCAATTCTTTTTTAAACAATTCTTGGAATGACTTTTTCGCATAGATCTCGTAATTCAAATTCTCTTTTTTTAGTAAAGGAATTTGCTCTTGCATTTCGCCTTTCAAGAACACCGGAACATCCTTTCCATTAACTGTTCTTGTTAAAATCTTATCAATACTTTCATTGCCATCAAAATCATTGATCCAAAGTTTCACGGGGGCTTTTGGCGTCGGCTTTAAGTACCCGTTCTCCCCCATATTCCCAATGATTAAATCTTGGTATCCGTCGCCATCTAAATCGGCCATATGGATAGATTGCCACCATCCATTCATTTCTTTTAAATTAGTAACCTGCTCTACCATTTTGCCCTTTTCAAAAGCATATACCATTGGATACATATATTCTCCAACGATTACTAGCGACACGCTAGCTTTATTGTTCAACTTACCTACTACCGCACTAGTAACCATACCCAATGAGGCAAAATCAGGTGCTATCGTTTTTGTTACGTCTTTAAACTGCCCTTGACCATTGTTTTGATACAATGCACTCGCTGGCGTTACGCCGTATTTTAATGGTGTATTTCTTGCTCCAACAAATACATCTAGGTCTCCATCCATATCAAAATCCAATGGCGTCATAACGCCTGTATTGAATTCGAAAACAGGGAATGCATCAGCGCTATGTGTAAAGTTGGCTTTTCCGTCATTTAAGAAAAGTCGGTGATTCAATTCGCCTCTTGTAGATAAACGATTGTTGCCGCCAGAACCAACTAATAAATCCATATCTCCATCCTTGTCTGCGTCAAAGAACACTGCTGCTACATCTTCATAGCTTGTAAATTCGGCAAATGCCTTTTGAGGTTTTGGCTTAAAGTCTCCATTCGATGTTTGAAGATAAATTTGACTTCCCTTGTTATTGGCACCTCCAATAAATACATCTGCTAACCCATCTCCATTTAAATCTGCAGTCGCCGCTTTTGGTCCTTCCTGTGATAGGATTCTTGGAATGATTCTTTCGGCATAAAAATCGACATGGTCATCCTCTGTATGCTTCTCAAAATTATTTTTTACTTCCTCCAGTAATGGAGCAAATTTTTGTTCTACCACCACAAATGGTGTAGTGATTTGTTTCGCTTGCTCAATGGTATAAACTGTATCTAATTGCTGAAGCTTTAAAATACTTTGTGTCAAATTCGGCCATATCACTTGAACAGAATCAATTTTTTTAAACTGACCTAATCCAAAAATTTGTTTATAATCTACAGAGGATTGAAAACCTCTCGCAGGAATGACTTCCTTACTTAAAATTTGTCCTTGAACAAAAAGATTGATTTTCGCACCCACTGCATTGATATTCTGCGGCAAGCCTTTTAACTTAAAGCCAATAAACCCGTTCTTGTTTTTTTCCCTACTCTTGTTTTTAAAAACAAAGCTTGGCATATTGTTATTGTTGACTACCATATCTAAGTCCCCGTCATTGTCTAAGTCCCCATAGGCTGCGCCATTTGAAAAACTCGGAATATCCAAGCCCCAATCCTTACCCATATCCTTAAAGGTTAAGTCGCCATTGTTTCTAAACATTTTATTAGGGATAGGTTGGCTACTCATTTTTTCAATGATACTACTGATCTCATCTTTCTTACCAGACAATACCATTTTCTGAATCATGGTATTGGCAAAGAAGTCTATAAAATCCTGATTGGTTAAATCACGATAGATCCCATTGCTTACATAGATATCATTGTACCCGTCATTGTCCGCATCAAAAATCATCTCCCCCCAACTCCAATCGCTTGCTTCTACTCCAGCAAAACGAGCTACTTCTTTATACTTGCCGTTTTTATTATTCAGCTGTAGCGCATTGTGCATGAACTGATGGTAGAATCCACTTGCTACTTTTAAACGATAGATGTCGATATTGTCAAACGAACTGGTTGTCTTTAATCTGAAATCATTATCAGGTAGCATTTCTGTAGTAAAAATATCCGGATAGCCATCATTGTTTACGTCCGCCATGTCCGTACCCATGGATGCGATACTATTGTGTTCAGTATAACTTTCAATTTCGTCTTTGAATGTGCCATTTTTTTGATTGATGTATAAATAGTCTCGCTCAAAAAAATCATTCGACACATACACATCAGGCCATGCATCCCCATTCACATCCCCAATGGTCACCCCTAAACCGAAACTAATTAAAGTGCCATGAATTCCCGCCTCTGCAGAAACTTCTACAAACTTTCCGCCCTCGTTTTTATACAAATGATCTCCGCCACCTTTTAAAAAATTAGCCACATCCGCATTTTCAGCACGCACATCTCTAGCGTTGGCATAGTTTAAGGTATTCACTGGAATCGGACTATTGTTCACCATAAAGCAATCCAAATCGCCATCCATATCATAATCAAAGAAAGAAGCATGCGTTGTGTATCCATTGTTTGCTAAGCCATACGCTTCTGCACTATCGGTAAAAGTTAAATCATGATTGTTGATGAACAATTGATTCTTGCGCAAATCTTCTTCCATCATATGACCTGCGTTCGCTACGTATATATCTAACCAGCCATCGTTATTGATATCCACCATCGTTACACCTGTACTCCATTGTGTCTTATTTGAAAAACCGGCCTTATCAGAAATATCTTCAAATTTAAAATCGCCTTTATTTAAAAATAATTTATTCGCGCCTTGATTGGCCGTAAAAAAAACATCCGCCAATCCATCATTATTGATATCGCCAATCCCTACACCACCTCCATTGTAAAAATTTCTGTATTTAAAAATATTGTTGTCTTTTTCGTCGGTCACCTTATTGGTAAACTGGATTCCACTGTTTTCAATTAATTCAAAAAGCTGGCCATCTTTTGACTTAGTACAAGCTGAAAAAATGAATGGAATAAAAAGAAGTAAGTATATTTTTTGCATAAAACTGGTTCGAGTTGTAATGTATAAAAATACAAAAAGCCTACGGTAAACCGTAGGCTAAAATCATAATAGTTGTTTCCGGGGAAGTTTATATTTTTTAAAACCTTCCTGGAAACAAAAAGCCTGCCGTAAACGGCAGGCTTTTCTATAATAGGTAAACTATTTAAAGTGAATCCTAGTAACCGAAGTTTTGCTTCAAATTAGGATTTGAAGACACCGCTTGGTTAGGGATAGGGTAAACTACTCTGTAAGCATCAGACTTAGCAGCTCTTTCGTTTACTGGATCGTTGTACTTTCCAAAACGAATTAAATCTGGACGTCTAACAGCCTCTAAGTATAATTCACGACCTCTTTCAGCTAAGATATCGTTTAATGTTACAGCAGTTAATGCTGGAGCACCAGAACGAGTTCTTATGCTATTCACAATAGAAAGTGCAGTTTCACCGCCAGTAGCAGTACCGCCTCTTAAGATTGCTTCAGCTTTCATCAATAACGCATCTGCGTAACGGAAGAAAACGTAGTCGTTTTTACCGTTGAATGAATTACTGCTAGCAACATATTCCATTGGATATTTCATTGTTCTGATACCTTTTGCTTCTGTAGAGAAGAATAAAGATACATCTGGAGTGAACACTAAGTCAGAACCAGAACGGTCTTTAACTTTAGTTTTTACACCATCAACATACTTGTATTGTTGACCAGCTAAGAAACCAGCATTGAAACCAGTTAACTCAGTGTAGCCAGCGATATCAGATTGTCTTCTTTTATCCACTTCAGGGAATGAATTATAAAAATCAGCAGTGGTAGTGAAACCGTTCCAACCAGAGAATGTTTGGTTGTAATGTGTACCCATACCAGTGTACCAGTTTACATTGATAGTTCCACCTAATTGTGTCGCACCATCACCACCTCTAGAGTAGATCATCTCAGTTGACTTTGTATGGTTGTTCCACACAAAGTTATCCCAGTAATTAGCAGATAAAGAGAATTTACCGCTAGCTGTGATCGCATCAATCAATACAATAGCAGCGCTCATATCAGCAGCAGCATGTGTAAAAGTAGTTGGTGCTTTAGGATCTGCTTTGTAAACAGCCTTGTTCAACAATAAACGTGCTTTCAAGAATTGAGCAGCTTGTTTAGTTGCTTTACGGCTATCAGTGATTGCAGCATTTGAAGGTAAACCAGCAATTGCAGCATCTAAATCAGTCATGATCCAATCAAATGCTTCAGATCTTGTTTTTACTGCAGGAATTGCATCAGGACCATCAGCAGCAGCACGGTAAGGTACTTGACCGAATACGTCCATTACTTGAGTTGCTAAGAAAGCTCTTAAGAACTTTGCAGCAGGTTGATCAGCAGCAGTACCTTTTTCAGCAACCAAAGTCGCTTTAAAAAGACCCCCGTTCAAACCATTCCAAGTATCGAATAATTGATTGTGTGCACCATCTACAGCATGCAAATGGATTTTTCTCCAAGTACCGAAGTCATCCCAGTCAGTACCACGAGTTGGTCCAAGCAATTCGTCTGTAGAATGCTCTTGTAAAGCATACCAGTTTCCTTGGCCCATCAAAGCGTTTGTTGCATCATAGACAGATGCAAGATTCGCAGTTGCAGCACCAGTAGATGCAGCTGCAATAGATTTAGATCCAAACACTTTCTCGTCTAATTTAGAACAAGAAGCCGCACCTAAACTCACTGCGATTGCAGCTGTATAGATTGCTGTTTGTTTGATGAAATTATTTTTCATGTGTATAATTATTTATTAATTTAAAAACGAGCATTGATACCTAATGTGAACACACGAGCTCTTGGAGTTGCAGTATAGTCAAATCCACGAGAAGGTACACCGTTTCTAGATTTGTCCACATTTACTTCAGGATCTAAACCGCTATACTTAGTAAATAAGCCTAAGTTTTGACCAGAAAGTGAAATATTCAAACCTTTGATGAAAGA
>CALPLN020000069.1 GCA_943324415.2 Sediminibacterium ginsengisoli
CTACTTTATCTGCTACAGTAGACTCGATGAAACTTCCGTTTGCATCTGTACGTGCAGTAAATACTAAGTCAGTTGCTCTAACACCATCGTTAGCCAATGTCAATACAGCAGACCATTGAGAAGAAGACATACTAGCCTTAGTATTGTTCACTAAGATATTACGCGCCTTCATTGTGTTGATACTTCTCTTCCACATATCTACAGTTAAAATTCCGCCTTTACCTTTTTGCAAATAAACAGGAACTAATTTTCCTACCATCGCAGTGTAATCAGCAGAAGATGAAGCAGTACCTAAAGCAGTTACTGCTTTATCAAAGTTAGATGTTGCTTCTGCAATGATTGCTTCTTTAGAAACATACTTACCATTTGTTAAAACTGCATCTGTAGGTTGATTTTGGATAATACCTGCATAATAAGTAGAACCGATTCTGCTATAAGCATACCCTTTCCACCAATAAGCCCAAGCCTGAATGGTCGCTTTCTTAGTAGCAGCACCAGTACCAGTGAATGTAGTTTTATCAGCTAAGTCCAAAATTTTATTTGAAGCAGCAATCATATTGTACATGTATGCCCACTCATAAAAAGTCGTATTACTACCACCTTGAGCATTTTGGTTTGCATAACGCACTAATTCATACTGTGTTTTAGGATTGCTTGGATTCAATACAACTGTACCGTTATCCAAAGTTACCTTATTAGGACAACCGATTTGGTTCATGAAAGCATTCGCTGCTTCCGCACCAACCACGTCACCCATGATTTCAGAAAATCCCATGGCACCAGCCCAGAAACGGCCGTATACACCATCAGAATATTTCAAGTTGTAAAAACCATTCAAGTAAATGGTACCCTGAGCCAAAGCAATTGCACCATTTTCATTTTGTGCACTACTTGGAGTAGGTGAGTTTACGTTGGTAATATCAAGATCTTTCTTACAAGCAGTTAAGCTTAAAGTAACCCCTAATATTCCAACCAAAATTTTATTATTCTTCATTGCTAAAAATTTATAAGTTAAGGTTTAAAATCCTACGTTCAAGCCTACAGTGTAAGATTTTGTGTTAGGAATAGTATTGTGGTCAAGACCGCGATCAAATGCTGAGTTCGTAGAATAGTTCACCTCAGGATCCATACCCGTGTACGGAGTGAAAGTTAACAAGTTACGACCAGAGAATACTAATTGTAAACGGTTTGCAAATTTGATTTTTGTCAATTTAGCAATATCAACGCCTACAGAAAGATTTCTTAAACGCCAGAAAGAAGCGTCTTCGTAGAAATAATTCTTAGTACCATTTGCAGCACCACCAGCATACACACTTCTATAGAAGGCAGTGTAAGCTTGTGTCTCACCATTGATTGTAACTGGAACGTCATAATCAGAGTGAATACCATCACGATACATCCATTGCTTTGTTTGGTTGTACAAGTGTGCACCAGCAACCCAATCCCATTGCATATTCAATGTGAAAGTACCTTTGTACTGTAAGTTATTGATAAAGCTCATGTTGAACTTAGGGTTAGGATCACCTAAACTTGATTGTCCAGGAATCGCAACAGTTTGCTTAGTCGCTTTATTTACAACCCATCCATTACTAGCTACTTCATATAAAGCTCTAGATGCTTCTGGAATCACTGGCAAGCCAGTTGCAGGGTTCACATCTGTTAAAGACTTCATTAATTTAAATCCAAAGAACTGTCCAATCTTATAACCTTGTTGTAATGTAATACCTACACTACCTGCAGAAGATAATAAAATAACTGGAGGTCCTTTTACATAAGAGATCTCAGAGGTTTGACTAGAATAGTTTGTAATCATATCCCAGTTGAAATCTTTACCAGAAAACACGTTCAAATTCAAAGAAGCTTGTAAACCGCTTGATTTCAAACCAAACGCGTTATCTAATTTACCACCCACACCTGTAGAAGGTGCAGCGTCCACTCTGTAGATCGCATTGGCAGTTTCTCTGTTCCATAATGTAGCAGAAACATTGGCAGTTTTAAACCATTGTCCTTTACCTAAAGTCAATGTCATATCTGTACCATATTCAGTCTCTTTAGATAACTCCACTGATAAGTTTGGATTTGGATTGGTTGTAGGGAAAGTAAATACGCTTGATCCACCTAAGTTAGCCGCACCCAATACTGTGAAACGTTGGAATGCACCTGGTTGAATACCTGCTTCACCATAACCTGCTCTCAATTTGAATTCAGAAATTACATTTGAGATTTTTGAATTCTGCCAGAACTTTAAGTTAGATAAAGTCAAGAAGAAATCACCTCTTGGGAAAGTTTGTGCAGTTGCACCAGATCCGAATGCAGATGAGAAGTCACTTCTAACACCTACAGAGAAACCTGTAAAGTTAGAGTACTCAAATCTTTGATTCGCCAAAATACCATAAGTTACAAATGGCTCAATATAGTCAGACAATACTTTGTAAGTAGCTGCTTGAGAAGTATTCCATGGCGCATAACCAGGACCATCAAAACCAGCTGCAGCAAAAGATTTCAATTGATTACGACGGTAATCAAACGCTGCTGTTGTGAAAGTTTTTAAAGGAATGTTGATGTTGAAATCTTTTTCGAAATCTGTACGGAAGTTCACTGTTCCAATAAAGTTTTGGAAAGTTGTTCTGTCTACGAAATTATCGATCTCACCAGTTGTAAATGCAGTAGGTGCTGGAGAATAGTTATACATATAACGATTCTGTAACACTCTGTTTTTGTTATCCCATTGCTCATCATAAGTATAAGTAGTATTGGTATTAGAATAGTTCAATGCATATTTTGCATCAAATTCTAAGAACTTAGGCAACTTATAGTTTAAGTTAAAGCTTTGGATTACATCTACTGTAGCAATCAAAGTTCTAGACTGTTGATTGGTAGAGAATGGATTTGAGTGGTTTACGCCACCTGCAGCTCCAAAGAATGTAGCATATTTTCCATCTTCGTTCTTTTGATCAAACGGCAAGAAAGGACGTGCGTTGTTGATCGCAAAAACTACACCACGACCTGTTTGGTCATTCAATGTATTCTTAGTGTAGACTAACTGTGTAGTACTTGTAAATTTCAAGCCTTTTGCTAATTCAAAACCTAATTTAGAAGTTAAGTTAGAACGAGCGTAGTCACCATTGTTGATGAAGTTTGAATTCTGTTGGTTGTTAGATGCAGAGAACAAGAAATCAAACTTGTCTTTTGCACCAGACATTGTAACTGAATTGTTCAAAGCATAACTTTGTTGTAAGAACATCTTGTAATGATCGATGTACTTTAAGTTCGCATTGTATGGTTTGTTTTGGTAACTCGTTACACCTAAAGAGTTGTATTGAACGTCACCATTGTAAACCAATGTAGAAGGATCTAAAGTCATAATTGCTCCAGAACCAGTCAATACATTATTTTGAGCATCAGTAACGAACGCATGGTTTCTAGCTTTAGATAAACCACCAATATTTAACAATTCATTGGTTGTTGCACTAGAACTAAATTCAATGTTTACTTTACCTGCTTTACCTTTTTTAGTAAATAATTGGATTACACCATTCGCACCTTGCGCACCATATAAAGAAGCAGCAGCAGCACCTTGTACTACCTCTACTCTTTCAATAATGTTTACGTCAATAGCGTTTAAACTTGTTCCACGAGCTTCAATACCATCAATCAAGATCATTGGTGAAGTTCCACCTTGAACAGAGTTAATACCTCTTAATAAGATTTGTAAAGGACGGCCAGGGTTACCATTGGTACTAGAAATCTGAGCACCAGCGATTTGACCAACCAATTGTTGTCCAACATCACCTGTTGGCACTTTAACTTGACTAGAAAGGTTTACAGATTCAACTGCAACCGCTAACTTCTTTTTGCTTGTAGCTGAACCAACACCAGTAACAACAACCTCGCTCAACGCTTTTACGTCAGAAGTCAATACGATTGTTAAGTTAGCGTTGTTAGCAGATACTTGCTTGCTTTCAAAGCCTAAAGCTGAAACCAATAAAGTAGCTCCTTTTTTTACCGAAATTGTAAATGTACCATCATTGCCGGCACTCACACCTTTAGTAGTGCTTTTCTCAAGCACACTTGCTCCGGCAACAGGATCATTCTTTTCATCAATAACCTTACCGGTTACAGTAACTGTTTGTGCGAAACCAACCATTATGGTCATTAAGAAAGCACAAACACTTACAATGATTTTTTTACTCATGTTGTTTTGTTTTGTAATTAAAATTTTCTGAAAAGGAGAGCTGATTCATCGCGAATTGTGATAAGCGGTAAAAATCATCTCTTCTCTTGACGAATATAATGAAGATTTAACAATATCATAACTAAAACAAATAAAAAAAAGGGGCGAAAAGCATAACGAACGTTCGCTTTATTTTAAGCCCACTTAATCGATGTTGAAACTTCATAAATGCCTGTTCTGTTATATTAATAATCTTAAATAAGGATAAAGGGGATGATTATGAAGGGGTTAAGCGCAAAATTTAGTAAAAAATTGATGGACTAGGAATAAGCTGTAAATTTAAATTTCAAACGAATGAGTCATGAAATTTTTATACCTCTTTTTACTATTTTTTTGTGCTCGATCTGCGAAAGGTCAAACTTTAAACAACTTTAGTTTAAAAGATATTGGCCAGTCTGTGTTATTAGTCACAGATGGGACAGGGAAGACAGTGAATATGGGACTCGATATGGAAAACTATGGCTCACCGTTTTTTGAAACTGAATTTTATCCAGCTGATATCACATTAGTAAGTGGTCAACGATATGAAAATATTCAGGTTAAGATTAATCTATTGAGTAACGAAGTGATTTTTAAAACAGACGATGGAAAAGAATTAGCCATACTACCCGCAATTCAATCCGTCGTACTCAGAAAAAACGGTGTACCATTTGTATTTGAATATGGCTACCCTGTTTTTGAAAAACAAACAAGTAAAACCATCTATCAGGTATTGGCAAAAGGAGAGATCAGTTTGTTGAAATATTATTTTGTTCAGGTCACAGAGGCAAAACCATACAGCAGCGCCACCATGCTTAGAACCATTGATAAATTTCCAAAGCTGTTTGTCTACAATAAAAATATTGGAATGCAAAGAGCACCAAAATCGAACGAAGAAATTAGCACTACGTTTAAGACAGAAGCTGGAGCAATGAATGCCATTCTGCAAAACAATAATTTGAAAATAAAAAAGGAAGCGGCTTTACTAAAGTGCATTGAAATTTACAATCAACAGAAAATAAAATAAGGCACTCGTCAATGGATATTGACTATACTTTAACTGCGCTCACATAAAATTTTACTTAGCCTGGCTCAGGATCTCCTTGATAATTTTCAAATGGTGATTCGTGTGTATCGCTAAAAACCGAATCGTTTGATTTTTATTCAATTGGCCAAAAATAGGATGCATAAAATACTGATTGGTCTGACAGTCTTTTAAATAATCCAAGGCCTGATAGGTATGCTTAATGCTTTCTTCGAGCGCTTGGTGATTTAGCTCAATTGAAGGAAGGACTACTTTAGGCGCTTGTGCTTTACCTCTTGGAAAATAATTAAGAAAAAATACACCGAAACGCTTGAAATTAAATTGCTGTTTAAATAAAGCTGGATCGGATTGAGCTACGGTTGACGTAATCTGTTTGATCACCAACAAGCTATGCTCAATATGCCAACCTACAGACACACTAGAGATGGCAGGTTGCACTTTTTCGGATTGAGTAAGGTAATCGGAAAGCGCTTGTACTTTATTTTTTACATTTTTCATTTCAAACATTAAATTAGAACAAATATACCATATCTAAGTGCCAATCTAGAATTCAATAATAAAGCCCACAGTTGGAATAAACGTCCCCTCTGCATTCTCTAAAAAATAAGGGATCGCATTACTGCCATTCATTTGCACAGGCTTGCCATTGTTACTTATGAATGCCGAATTGTCCTCTTTTCTTTTAAAAGTATATTGAGGCGACCCAGTGCTTTTGGATGCGTAGAAATTTTGTATATCGATGTAAAAATCAAAAGTTGTTTTTTTATAATTCCACTTTTTATCTAAACGAATATCTCCAGAATGAAATGCTTTAAGTCTCAAAGTATTCACCTTGTCGTAATCAAAGACACCTGATCCTAAGGTTAAGTAATTCAACCTACTTTGTTCCAAATTGTAAGGCGTATAAGGTGCTGCACCTTGATACCTAAATTTGATACCCAATTCCCAGTTCCTAGGTAATTTATATCCTGCAGTGGCGCTCACTAAATGTCTATTGTCCCAACTAGCAGGTTTCAATTTTTGATCTGTTCCAGAAAACTCACTCCAATAAAGTGTATAGCTAAATACCCCGAAGAACTTTTCGGTTAATTTTTGTTGCGCAAAAAATTCAAAACCATACGCCCTTCCTGTTCCGTCTTGCTGGATAGGCTCGTTTCCTATCGCGCCAAATTCAATACCCTTGTTGGCAAGACTGATGGCATCTAATATGCTTACAGGATAATTTTTATACCCTTTATAAAATCCTTCAAAGGTGAATCTTGTAGTACTCGATGGTAGAATTTCGAATCCTGCCACATAGTGATTGGATTGGATATACTTTCCAGGATTGGTGAAGCCATTGTTGTTATAAGCCAGCTGAGTATAACTAGGTAAGCGATAGTACGTGCCATAACTTGCACTAAAATTTAAGGTATTGCTCAATGCATAACTTAAACTTAATCTTGGGCTTAATTGATCCAATGGATTTTGGCTACTTGCACTAAAACTATTGGCATCCGCTCTTATTCCAGTGCTGATGGCTAAACGATCGTTGAACAACCTCGTTCCCAATTGTGCGAATCCACCATACCTTAAAAAATTCACCCCCGTATTCGTGTTGAATGTAATTGCATTTTGTAAGGTATTGCCAGCACTGTCTTTCAAGGCTGGTCTAAAAAGTTGATAAAAGGCATTCTCAAATTGAACATATTGTGCCACTACACCGTAACTCAAACTAATATTATTACTATTCTTTGTGACGTCAAAACGAAATTTATTTTCTGTTTCGTTACTTCTAATTTGATACGTACGATTTGCATCAGAAGGCCTTTCATTGTCTTCGTATCTATCAGCCTGATTGTCCAAAGTGTTTCTACTTAATGACAGGTTCCAATAGCCGTCTTGAATTAATTTTTTCAAAGAAATTCCAATGGTATAATTCCATTGATTGATCAATGGATTGCTATTGATGGCGAATAATTTTTCGGGCGTTGCTTCTTTAGGTGCAACCAATTTGAAATCATCTATCGCTGCCAGACCAATGGTTGTCAGAGTGAGTTTGTCGTTAATTTTTGTAGTCGTTTTGAATTGATAATCCCAATAATTTGGACGGATCGGCAAATCCAACGCTTGAAAAAGTAATTCTAAATAACTTCTTCTAATAGACGCCAAAAATGTAGTTCGTTTCGAAATTGGACCATCTAATGTAGCGGCTACTTCTGTTCCACTCATTCTAAAATTTCCTTGAAGTTGGTTGGGGTTGCCATTTTTTTGACGAAACTGAAAAACACTGCTCAAGGCGTTATCATATCTAGCGTCAAATGCCGAAGTACTCAGCTTTACATCTTGTATAAAACTCACGTTTAAAATTCCTTGAGGCCCGCCACCACTGCCTTGTGTGCTAAAGTGATTGATGATTGGCACTTCGATACCATCTAGATAAAATACATTTTCACTTGGGGCTCCACCTCTAATGATAATGTCATTTCTAAATGTACCACCTGCAGCACCTCCGCCCACTCCAGGTAAAGATTGAATTACTTTACTTATGTCGAAATTTCCACCTGGATTTGCTTTAATATCTTCTGATGTAAGTCTTTGTATACTTAATGGGCTTTCTAAAGTCGTCGCCTTCGCGGTATTTTTTCTTCCTGTCACCGTGACGGTGTTTAATATATTGACAGCAGGCTCTAATTCGATCGTTAAAATATTTTCGTTTCCTGTGGTTACAATCACGTTTGACAATAATTTGTCTTGAAATCCTAAGCCAGTGATTTTAATCGTATAGGCGCCTGGTAATAGACTCGTAAATCTGAACCCGCCATTGCTATCCGCAATCATTTTTTCTCTCCCAGGGGTGATGGCTACCAAGAGGCCTGGGGCATTTTGTTGTGTTTTTCGATTGACTAAAACACCACTTAATTTACCTGTATTTTGAACTTTAATCTGCGCCTTGGCAAGATTGACACTAAAAACTACCAATAAACCTGCAAAAACCACTTTAAACCAATACATATACTTCAATTTTTGAATTCAAGTATAGAACAATGAAAATGCGTATTTTGTTTAAGGATTTAAGGTTTACATTTTTTGGGCAATATGGTCTAAAACTTGAAAAGCTGTCTCTGCCATTAAATTGCCCTTATTGTCTAGTAAAGGGTTTACTTCTGTGAATTCCACACAACAAATTTTTTCACTCAATAAAAGGCCGTCAAAAAGTTGGATAATTTCTTCGGCAAAAAAACCAATGGGCACTGGCGTTCCGGTCCCTGCAGAAACATGATCACAATCCATTGAATCCACGTCAAATGAAATGTAAATTTGATCACAATCTTGTAATCTCATCAATGCCTTTTTAGCACAATTATCGATCCCCCTAATTCTCACTTCTTCTACTTTATAGGATTTGATTTTATTCCTTTCAATGATTGCTGCTTCAGCAGATTCAAAATCTCTTAATCCAAAATAAATCAGGTCTTGAGCTTGTATTTTTTGTGTTGGAGTGCCGATTTTTTTCATGTTCTCCCAATGCAACTCTGTAGTTGTACCTGGCTCATTGATTTTACATTCCAAATTGTCTTCCCAAAGCGCAGCCGCCAATGGCATACCATGTATATTGCCCGAGGGAGAAGTAAATGGAGAATGCAAGTCGGCATGTGCATCTATCCAAATTACACCGAGTCTTTTGTCAGGTGCAGCAGCCTTAATACCGCTGATAGTGCCCAATGCAGAGGAGTGGTCTCCTGATAATACGATTGGGAAAAAACCAGCTTCAATAGTTGCCTTCACTGTAGCTGAAACACGTTGACACTGCTCCACTACATGTTCGATTCTCTTGGCAAAATTGTTATTGTTTTTATTGTAGATTGTTTCGTTGTGCGTTTCTACATCCACAAACAAATGACGGTGAAAAAAATCATTGTTCTGATTGATCGCTGCAATTTCAATTGCATCAATGCCTAAATCCGACCCTCTTGTTCCTGCACCTATATCTGACCTATTTTTAATTATCTTAATCGTCATAAAATGTATTTTCTATAGCCAATGTTTGCTCAAAATTATCGAATATAAATGGTACGTGAAATACTGTTTAATTTTATGTCATTCCCGATGGCTATTCTACCTAAACGATACGGGTAATTTGATCCATCAGAAAACTCAAAAATGAAATTAAAGA
>CALPLN020000070.1 GCA_943324415.2 Sediminibacterium ginsengisoli
ACTGGTTATGCTAAAGTGCATGCGAAAGAACAAAATGAAATAATAACAACTGCGTTTTCTATCTAAAATATTAAAACATGATTTCGATTAAAGTACCTACAGTAGGAGAATCTATCACAGAAGTAACTTTGTTAAAGTGGACTAAGCCAGAAGGCGCTTGGGTAGATCGCGATGAAGTGATTGCGGAGTTAGAAAGTGAAAAAGCAACTTTCGAAGTGAACGCTGAACAAGCGGGTACTTTACATCACAAAGCAACCGAAGGAGATAGTATTTTAATTGGTGATATCTTAGCGGATATTGACGAGACGGCTACTAAGCCAGCTGGTGAAGCGCCAAAGGCAGAAGCTGCGGTTCCTACAGCTGCCCCTGCACCTGCTGCATCAACAGCACCTGTGACAAGTGTACCTAATAATGTAAAAGCAACTCCAGTTGCTGCTGCGATTATTGCGGATAAGAAAGTAGATACCAATCAAATTAAAGCAAGTGGTTTTGCTGGTAAGATTACTAAAGTAGATGTATTGGATGCTTTAAATAATCCAGGTAAAATTCAGTTTGCTGGACAAGATTTATTCTCTCGCAATGTGCGTCCAGAGAAAATGTCTAACCTAAGAAAAACAATTAGCCGTCGTTTAGTAGAGGCAAAAAATACCACTGCCATGTTAACTACTTTTAACGAAGTAGATATGACAGGCATTATGCAAATTAGAAAGCAATACAAGGATAAGTTTAAAGAAGCACATGGTGTGAATTTAGGATTCATGAGTTTCTTTACTAAAGCTTGTGCCATTGCATTGACTGAATGGCCTACTGTAAATGCATTTATTGATGGAGACCAATTGTTATACCATGATTATGCGGATATCAGTATTGCTGTAAGTACGCCAAGAGGATTGACTGTTCCTGTGATCAGAAACGTGGAAAGCTTGAGTATGGCTGGCATCGAGAAAAAAGTAATTGAATTAGCAGGTAAAGCAAGAGATAGTAAGTTAACTGCCGAGGAATTAACAGGGGGTACTTTTACCATCACCAATGGTGGTGTCTTTGGAAGTTTGATGAGTACACCAATTATCAATATTCCTCAATCTGCTATTTTGGGAATGCATAAAATACAAGATCGCCCAATGGCTGTGAATGGCGAAGTGAAAATTTTACCAATGATGTATTTAGCTTTAAGTTATGATCACAGAATCATTGATGGCCGTGAGAGTGTAGGCTTCTTAGTAAGAGTAAAAGAGTTGTTAGAAAATCCAGCACTTTTATTGATTGCTAAAGATCCTGTGGCAAGTTTATTAGAATTATAATTTCAAAAAAAGAACTAAAAGAAAGTCATGCAAAACATGACTTTCTTTTTTATAGCATGACGCACCAAAATCAACATCAAGAAGTTGCACAGAAATTAATCGCTGCTTATCAAGGCCCTGAGCCCTTAGCTGCCTATTTGAAAAAATATTTCGCCGCCAATAAAAAACATGGAAGCAGGGATCGAAAAAGTATCAGTGCTTTTTGTTATGCACATTTTAGAGCGATGCACGCGGCTTTTCCTTTACAGGAAGCTATTTCAAAGGAAATAGATCTTCCTACATTTATCCATTCACATACGATTCAACCCTTGTTGTTTATTCGTATCCGACCTTGGCAAAAGGAAAAAGTGATCGCTGCTTTGGCTGCTGCATCTATTGAATATACCATTGTCAACGAGCATTGTTTTGCATTTTCAAATACCACTTCTTTACAAAATGTATTGGCGCTGAACAAAGAAGCGGTGATACAGGATTTAAATTCTCAAGCATTGGCTGAATTGTTATCTTTTGTTCCAACTAGTATGGAAACCCCTATTCAGGTTTGGGATGCATGTGCAGCAAGTGGTGGTAAAACAATTTTAATGTTTGATACCATGCAGAACATTAGAATGCATGTGTCTGATGTAAGAGAGAGCATATTATTCAATGCAGATAAGCGTTTGCAAGAAGCGGGCATTCGTCCGGCAAGTGTTCAAGTGATTGATTTAACCGAAGCCTTTGATATTAAGAAGCCATTTGATTTTGTCTTTGCGGACTTGCCTTGTTCTGGTTCAGGAACATGGGGTAGGACACCAGAGCAAATCGCTTTTTTCAAAAAAGAAAATTTAGCAGCTTATACGCAACTACAATCTAAAATCATTTCCAATATTTTACCAACAGTAAAATTAAATGGACACCTTCTATTGGCTACTTGTTCTGTTTATAGAGCAGAAAATGAAGCACAGGTAGAAGCAATTTTAGCGCAAGGTCAATTTGAATTAATCGAGCAGAAATATTTTAAAGGCTATACCCAACAAGCGGACACATTGTTTGGTGCTATATTAAAACGCCGCTCTGAATAATACCTCCAGCAACTACATCGTCACCTTCGTAAAATACAGCACTTTGTCCCGGTGCAATGCTCTTTACATTTTCATAGAATCTCGCTTGTACACCACTATCCGTATGGGATAACTGACATAGTGCCCCACTATCTTTATATCGGATTTTTGCCATCAATTCCATGGTTTCTGGAAGATGATCATATTTAATCCAATTCATTTTGGCAACCAACATATCATTCTTGTCAAGGTCAGATTCTTCTCCAATCACCACCACATTGTTTACGGGATCAATATTGGTTACATAGACAGGATGTCCCATCGCTAATTCTAAACCCTTTCTTTGACCGATGGTATAAAATGGATAGCCTTTATGTTTACCCAATCTTTTTCCTTTGGTATCTACAAACCATCCACCATTTACTTTTTCTTCTAATCCATCCACACGGCGTTTTAAGAAACCTCTATAATCATTGTCTGGCACAAAGCAAATTTCGTAACTCTCACTTTTTTTAGCCAATTCTGGATAGCCCATATCAATGGCCATTTGTTTGATATCTTTTTTATGCATACCGCCCAAAGGAAGAATCGTTCGCTTTAATAAATCTTGATCCACGCCCCATAAAACATAGCTTTGGTCCTTTGTTTCATCCAGCCCTTTAGAAATAACATAGCGACCATTGGTGTGTTGACGTACTTTGGCATAATGTCCAGTGGCAATAAATTCGCAACCCAAAGCATCTGCTCTTTTAAGCAGGGCACGCCATTTAATATGTGTATTGCACATCACGCATGGGTTGGGGGTTCTACCAGCCAAATATTCCTCTACAAAATTTTCGATGACGAAGTCACCAAATTCGTCTCTGATATCCAATATATAATGCGGAAATCCATTGTTTACGGCCGCCATTCTAGCGTCGTTAAATGAATCGATATTGCAACAACCAGTTTCTTTGCCATTGGCATTGCTAGTGGAGTAGTCCCATGTTTTCATGGTAATACCGACTACTTCATATCCTTCGTTGTGTAAGAGTAATGCAGCGACTGTGCTGTCTATTCCGCCGCTCATAGCGACAAGTACTTTTCCTTTTTTGCTCATATTTCGGTGGCCAGTTAAAAGTTGGCTTAGCACAAAAGTAATAAAAAATTACTACCTTCATTGTCTTAGAAAGTTAAAATATACCAATATGATAAAGTTACAAGTCATCGGAAATTTAGGTAAGGACGCTGTGGTGAATAACGTAAACGGTAAATCCGTGATCAATTTCAACGTAGCGCACACAGAAAAATATAAGGATGCGCAAGGGGTCCAAAAAGATAGAACTACCTGGGTAGATTGTTCTTATTGGACAGATCGTACCGCAGTGGCACCGTATTTAAAGAAAGGAACTCAAGTATACGTAGAGGGTACACCAGATGTAAGGTCTTATACCACGACGGATGGTCGTCAAGGGGCTTCTTTAACCTTAAGAATTGTTTCAGTACAATTGTTAGGTGCGAAGCCTTCAGGAGGATCAGGTGGAGATCAGCCAAGCTATGGTGGAGAATCTAGTCCAGCTCAAAGCTATAATCCAGCGCCTAGTGGTGGTGGAGATAGTACAGAAGCCATGGACGATTTACCATTCTAAAAATAATTTAAGCAATAGCGCTAAGGGTGTACTGAACAGTACACCCTTTTTATTTGTAAATTTGTGCCATGCAATCAAATCACAATTATACCTACCAAGAACTTGCTGCATTTGCGGAAGCTGTTTTTTTAAAGATGGGCTGTCCTGCATCTGATGCAACATTGGCAACCAATGTATTGTTATCCGCCGACCTAAGAGGTATTGATAGTCATGGTATCGCGAGATTGGTTGGCTATGTAAGACTATGGGAAGTTGGAAGAATCAATGCCACTCCGAATATCCAAATTGTACATGAAACCCCTTCTACTGCAGTAATTGACGGTGATAGAGGATTGGGATTGATTGTGGCACCTAGGGCAATGGAAATTGCTATGGAGAAAGCTAAACAAGTAGGAACAGGTTGGGTGAGTGTAAAAAATAGCAATCATTTTGGGATTGCGGGTTATCATGCAATGATGGCTTTGGAACAAGAGATGATTGGGATGGCGATGACCAATGCAAGCGCGTTAGTAGCACCAACCTATTCTGCAGAAAAATTATTAGGAACCAATCCGATTGCAGTTGCGATTCCTGCCGGTGAAGAAGCACCTTTTGTGGCTGATTTTGCGACCACAACTGCAGCGAATGGTAAATTAGAAATTGCACAAAGAAACAATACGGATATCCCAATGGGTTGGGCACAAGATGCAGAAGGCAATGCGACACAGGATGCAAGCATATTGAAAAAAGGTGGAGCACTCTTGCCATTAGGATCAGAGAAAGAACAGGGGAGTCATAAGGGATATGCATTAGGATCTATTGTTGATATTTTCTCTGCTGTTTTAAGCGGTGCTAGTTTTGGGCCATGGGCTCCTCCATTCCCCGCCTATGTTCCCATGCCAGAAAACATGCCAGGAGAAGGTTTGGGACATTTTATTGGTGCGATGCGGATAGATGCATTTAGACCCGCAGCAGATTTTAAATCCAATATGGATTTATGGTTGCATCGTTTCAGAAATGCAACGCCTGCAAAAGGACATGAACAAGTGTATGTGGCAGGAGATATAGAACGTAAGATGGAAAAAGAACGTATGCAAAATGGCATTCCTATTGTGCATGCAGTTCAATCAGATTTAGCGGCATTGGCAGAGAAAATGTCATTGACTTTTGAGGTCAAGAGCTAACGGATGTTTGCAGCTTTTCTAATTATCTTTGATGAAGTAAAATAGTATAGATCCTTTAAAATAGCGATGGTATGAAAGTAATGAAGTTCGGTGGAACCAGTGTTGGTAAGCCAGAGAGAATGCGTCAGATTGCACAATTAATCACAGCAGGGGAAGAACCTGTCATGGTGGTATTGAGTGCATTAAGTGGGACAACCAATGCGTTGGTTGAGATAAGCAATCGTTTAGCTGCCGCTGATAAAGAAGGTGCAACTGAAAAAATAGCTGCATTAGAAAATCATTATCACCATTTTGTGCAAGATTTATTACAAGAACCTTCACTCCATGCAAGAGGGATGGATATGCTCAATGAGCATTTTGAATTCTTACGTATTACACAAAAAATCTCTCTAAGTGATGCATTGAATAAAGACATTTTAGCACAAGGAGAATTGATGAGTACAAAATTATTTTCTCTATTTTTAGAACAAGCTAAAATTGAACATGCACTTTTACCTGCATTGGATTTTATGCGACTAGATCAAAATGAGGAACCAGATTTAACACTTATACAAGAAAAATTAACAGCGGTTTTAGCAAACCATCCGACAAAAAATATTTTTGTGACGCAAGGATATATTTGTCGCAATGCAAAAGGGGAAGTAGATAATTTAAAAAGAGGAGGAAGCGATTATACAGCTTCGTTGATTGCAGCTGCGATACATGCATCTGTTTGTGAAATTTGGACAGATATCGATGGTATGCACAATAACGACCCAAGAGTAGTCGAAAAAACAGTAGCGATTGAGCAGTTGAGCTTTGAAGAAGCAGCAGAGTTGGCCTATTTTGGTGCTAAAATTTTACATCCCACCTGTATTTGGCCAGCGCAACAAGAAAATATTCCTGTGAAATTGTTGAATACAATGGATCCCACAGCGGCCGGTACAGTCATTAAGAAAGAAGCAGGCACAGTAGGCGTGAAAGCTGTAGCAGCAAAAGATGATATTATCGCTGTGAAAATAAAAAGTACAAGGATGTTATTGGCCTATGGATTTTTAAGAAAAATATTTGAGGTGTTTGAAAAATATAAAACACCCATCGATATGATTACCACTTCTGAAGTTGCCGTTTCTGTGACCATTGACAATGATATGCACCTAGATGAAATCATTGCCGAATTAAGCAATATCGCATCAGTAGAATTTGAGAGAGGTCAAACCATTGTATCAATAGTAGGAAATGAAATTGCAAAGACTGAATCTATTTTGAAAAAATTATTCAATGCGATTGATGAGGTTCCTGTGACAATGGTGAGCTACGGAGGAAGTGCACATAATATAAGTTTGTTATTACCTAGTGCTTATAAGACTAAGACATTACAATTGATCAACAAAGGGCTATTCGATTTATAAATAGCCCTTTGTAGGATTAAAATTTTGCTCCTATCGAAATAAAGAAAGTTCGACCATCTGCAGGTAAAGCACCTGGTCCTGGGTATCCTCCTGCACGTCTAGTGAAATATCTTTTGTCACCTAAATTATTGATACCAGCTTTTAAATTTAAATTTTTAGAAAATTTATAGGATGCGGTGATATCTAAAACAGTATAAGCTGGGATGATGCCTGTGTTGCCATTTGCAGAGGCAGTAATGGTATTATTAGCGTCACTAAAAGCTGAACTAACATGACTTAATTGAGTGCTGAATAAGAAACCTTTATAGCCATAGCTAATGCCAGTTCTTAAAATAGTTTGCGGTGCATTTTCTACTTTTTTACCTTTCGTGTTTGCGTCTTTATGATCACCACTATATCTTGCATCCGTGTAGGCATAGGAGCTAAATAAAATTAAATCTGTGTACCTACTATTCGTAAAAGCCCTTATTGGATTCAATTCAATATAAGTTTCCAATCCTTTACTTGAACTCGCGCCCACATTGGTAATGAGTCTGTAGTTGGCTCCTGATGGGGTGATGGTGCCCACTCGATTATTGTATTGTAAATAAAATCCGCTAAGATCAAACTGCAGATAGTTTTTCACTTTTCCTCTATAGCCAATATCCAAATTATAACCTTTGGCATCTTTTAAATCTGGGTCAACAATATCGGTAGTTGGAGGTGCTTGTAGATTCGCAAATTGAATAGGTCTGTATGCCTGAGAAATATTCGCATACAATTCTGTAGTAGGTGTTACATGGTATTCTGAACCAATTCCACCCAATACAAAACTTCTGCTTCTTGTAATATTTTGAAGGATGATTGCTCCACCAGTTGCGTTGATCCCATTTCTTCCAGAGGCTGCTCCTTCGAGCCACTCATATCTAATACCTGGAATCAAATAGAATTTGTCCGAAAGTCTAAATATGTTTTCAACAAATCCAGCTACATTGTTTGATTCAAAACTGACATCTCTAGGGTAAATTCCTGTGATACTAACATCATAATTTGATCCGGTGGTTCCTTTACCATCCGCTAATCGATGGGTCGTACCAGTATACAATCTGATGCCCCCAGAAAGGGTATTTTTCATTTTACTCAAAAAGTAATCCGTGATGAATCTACTTTCAAGACCATAGTTTCTATATTGATCTAGATTGACAACTCGATTGTTGAATTGATTCGTGGCAGCGTTGATACTATCTTTTATATTGATAGCTTGTAAAAATCCAACACTGTTTCTGTCGCCGATGGTACCAAATATTTTTGTATTCCAACGGCTATGGTCATTTATTTCATATTGTAAGGTGATAGCAGGGGTGGTCCATTTAATATCGAACCAGTTTCTGTTTCTGAAACTTTGTTGTGCATCTTGTTTAATTTGTGCATCTGTTAGCCCCCCTGGTTGTTGACTTCTAATATGGGAATGCATCAATTCGAAAGTGAGTGAAAATTGATTGCTAAAATGATAGGTTGCAGATCCGAATCCTGCTTTAGTAAAAAATTGACTATTATTTCTCCAGCCTTCGCCATTTCTTTGATCAAAAAAGGAGTAGTAGTTGACTTTCCCTTTTTTACCTCCAATCGCATTAAAACTATTTAGTAAACCATTGCTTCCAATCGTTTGTTGCGTTTCAAATTCAATCGGTTGATTGATTTCACTCCCATTTTTTAAGATATAATTGATCAACCCGCCAAACTGAGGACCATATTGAAGGGCACCTTGACCTCTAACAATTTCAATTCTTTGAACAGCCTGAAGCTGCGGGTTATAATAAGCTTCTGGATAACCAAAAGGATCTGCAGCAATATCATAACCGTTTTGTCTGACATTAAATTCCCAACTACGATTAGGACTTAGACCTCTTGCTGCAATACCAATTTGAATACCGCTCGGATCACTTTCCCAGATATGAATACCTGGTACTTTTGCCAATACCTGTCGCATGGTGTTGTTGGCAATATTGCCTTGTACATTTTCAAGTACAATCAATGCATTTTTCTTGCCTGCATAAATATTGGTGCCTACAATTTCTGGTATTTGTTGGTAGTCGCTCTTGCTATTTCGACCCACAATGGTTACCTCTTTTAAGTTGTGCCATTGAGCGGTATCTTTTTGATTTTTGTTATTTTGTGCCTGTGTCATATGGCTCAAACCCAAGAGAGTTCCTATAAATAATAGATTATATTTCTTACTTATTTTCATGCCGCAAAGCTAGATGGACTTTATAGCTTTGATTTATACAATCGGGAAACCCATTTATACAATCGGGAAAAATAAAAAGGGGACAGATGAATCATCTGTCCCCTAAGGTGGTCTATTTAGTTTCTACTAAAATTAAATGAATAATAGCGCGTCTCCATAAGAGAAGAAACGGTATTTATCTTTAATCGCTTTTTTATAGGCTTCCATTGCTAATTCATATCCTGCAAAAGCACAAGACATGATCAACAAGCTTGTTTTAGGCAAGTGAAAATTGGTTACCAAACTATCTGCAATATTAAAATTATAAGGAGGGTGGATAAAATGATTTGTCCATCCTTCTGCTGGCTTCAATAAACGTTGTGCGGTTACACTACTTTCCATTGCACGCATTGATGTAGTGCCAATTGAACAAATACGACGACCGTTTTCTTTTG
>CALPLN020000071.1 GCA_943324415.2 Sediminibacterium ginsengisoli
AATACCACGGCGCAATGGGATGGGAGAAATCTACTTTAATCCCCAAATGGGATACTTGGAAAAGAGGTATGCTTGAATGGGATGGTTGCATCAATCCTTTGGCGACAGCAATTAAATGTGTAGATAGAGTGACCACAGTGAGCCCAACGTATATGCAGCAATTGAAATACCAGTCCAATGGTTTAGAATCTTTGTTTGAATATGAGCAAGGGAAATGTGTCGGCATATTAAATGGGATAGACAATGAGATTTGGAATCCAGATACGGATCCATTTGTACCCTATCATTTTAAGCTCCAAAACTTTGAGCAGGAGAAACAGAAAAATAAAAGGGTATTGTGCGAAAGATTCAATTTAGATTTCAATAAGCCACTGATTGTTTTCATTGGCAGATTGGTGCATGAAAAAGCGGCAGACGTTTTGCCTGGTGCGATTCAACATGCATTGGATAAGACCAATGGAGGGGCTAATTTTTTAATGATAGGTGCAGGAGAAACACCAGTTGAATCTGCCTTAAATTATTTGGTGCAATTGTATCCAGGTGTGTACAATACTTATATAGGGTATGATGAAAAAGTAGGACATGAAGCCTATGCGGCAGCTGATTTTTTATTGATGCCAAGTAGGGTGGAACCTTGTGGATTGAATCAAATGTATGCACTTAGGTACGGGACAATTCCAATGGTAAGAGATACGGGAGGATTGCATGACACTGTCATTGACATGGGAGACGAAGGGGGATTTGGAATCCGTTTTGTACATGCAAGCGAGCAGGATATCGTACATGCCATTGAGCGTGCAATTGCTGTGTATCAAGACAAAACTAAAATGAAACAAATGATAGCACATGCTATGTCGATTGACCATAGTTGGGAATCAGTTGTTCATGCTTATCAATCTGTTTATGAATCTAATTAATCATTTTTAATCAATAATAGCATGTCTAATTACGCAAAAAAAGCAGTCTCCATTATATTAGGTGGCGGCGCTGGATCTAGACTATACCCACTTACGGCTAGTCGTTCTAAACCT
The DNA here is from genome assembly GCA_943324415.2 of Sediminibacterium ginsengisoli. Lineage (GTDB taxonomy): Bacteria > Bacteroidota > Bacteroidia > Chitinophagales > Chitinophagaceae > Sediminibacterium > Sediminibacterium ginsengisoli_C. The sequence continues at coordinate 1,032 of CALPLN020000071.1, forward strand.
GCGGTATCCATTGCAGGTAAATATAGACTGGTAGATATTCCTATTAGTAACTGTATCAATAGTAACTTGAATCGCATTTTTGTGTTGACACAGTTCAATTCGGCATCTTTGAATCAGCATATCAAGAACACCTATCATTTTAGTGCATTTAGTTCTGGATTTGTTGACATCCTTGCTGCAGAGCAAACGCCAGACAATCCAGGATGGTTTCAGGGTACAGCAGATGCGGTGAGACAATCATTAAGGCATATCCAAAATTTTGATTTTGAGTATGTGTTAATTTTAAGTGGAGATCAGTTGTATCAAATGGATTTTAGTAAAATGATGGATGCGCATAGAGAAAGTGGTGCGGCATTGACCATCGCAACGATCCCTGTTGGCGAAAGAGATGCCCCTGAATTTGGCATCTTAAAATCTAATTCAGATCAGGTAATTACTTCCTTTATTGAGAAGCCAAGCAAGGATCTTTTGCCAGAATGGATAAGTGATACAGGTATGGCGATGCAATCACAGGGACGTAACTATTTAGCATCCATGGGCATTTACGTTTTTAATAAAGATATTTTATTCCAATTATTAAATGAAGTGCATCCTACAGCAACAGATTTTGGAAAAGAAATTATTCCTGATTCCATTTCAAATTACAAAGTATTAAGTTATCAATATGATGGTTATTGGACAGACATTGGTAATATTTATTCTTTCTTTGAAGCAAATTTGGCTTTAACAGATGAGATACCTCCATTTAATTTATTTGACAGTGCTCAAACAGTGTACACTCGACCAAGAATGTTGCCTCCTGCAAAAATTAGTGGAACAGTCATAAACAAAGCGATCATTGCAGAAGGATCTATTATTCATGCAAAAGAAATTACGCAATCTGTGATTGGTATTCGTTCTAGAATTGGAAAAGATACAATTGTGAAAAACGCTTATATCATGGGTTGTGATTATTATGAGACAATAGAACAGATTAATAAAAAGAATGCATCTGGGGAACCTATTTTAGGTATTGGAGAAAGATGCGTCATCGAAGATGCAATTGTAGATAAAAACTGTTCTATTGGAAATGACGTTCAAATTAAAGGAGGGGCTCATTTAGAAAAAGTAGACCATCCTTTATACACCATCAAAGACAATATCATTGTCATCAAGAAAGGGGCAATCATTCCTAATGGATTTAAAATTTAAATTAATATGAGTACAGCGTATACAGGTGAGAAAGTGAAAATGAGTTTTTGGCAAATTTGGAATATGTGTTTTGGATTTTTTGGTATTCAATTTGGATGGAGTTTGCAAATGGGAAATATGAGTGCCATTTATGAATTCTTAGGGGCATCTCCAGATGAAATTCCTGGATTGTGGCTAGCCGCACCAATGACTGGATTGATTGTTCAGCCGATAGTAGGTTATTTTAGTGATAGAACTTGGCATCCAAAATTAGGAAGACGACGTCCTTTTTTCTTAGTGGGTGCGATTTTAAGTTCAGCTTTATTATTTGTGATGCCCAATTCTCCAACCGTATGGATGGCGGCCGGTGTCTTATGGATTTTAGATTCAAGCATCAATATTACAATGGAACCTTTCAGGGCATTTGTGGCAGATAATTTAAATGAAAAACAACGTTCATTTGGTTTTGCAATGCAGAGTATGTTTATTGGATTGGCTTCCTTCATTGCAGGTTACTTGCCGCAATTATTGGCCAATTGGTTTGATGTGTCTAGAGATAAAATGAATGGGTCTATTCCGCAAAATATTTTGATGTCTTTTTATATTGGGGGCGCAGTATTTTTTGTATCTGTTTTATATACCATTATTACAAGCAAAGAGTATCCGCCATCTAATCCAACTAAAACAGTGGACTCAAGCACCCCTCAATTAGGAATCGTACAAGAAATCATACATTCTATCAAGCACATGCCCGTGCAAATGAAAAGATTGGCTTTAGTTAATTTTATCACTTGGCCTGGTTTATTTTTAATGTGGTTTTATTATAGCACTGGTGTAGCAACCCAGATCTTTCATGGGGATCCTGCAACCAATAGCGAAGTATTCACATTAGGCTTAGAGCATGCCAATACTACATCTGCTATTTTGAATTTAGTGACTTTTGGTTTTTCATTCACCTTGCCGTTTTGGGTTGGACGTATCGGAAAAAAATATACCCATACATTGTGTTTATTGATTGGAGGATTAGGTTTGTTCTCGGTTTATTTTGTGGATCAGCCAAATCTTTTATATGTAAGTATGGGCTTGGTTGGTATTGCTTGGGCGTCTATCTTATCCATGCCTTATTCTATGTTAGCAGGTTATATACCAGAACACAAAATGGGTATGTACATGGGTATTTTTAACTTCTTTATTGTTTTACCTGAAATTATAGCATCTTTATTTTTCGGGAAAATCATGTCTAGTTATTTAAACAATGACCGATTAATGGCGGTGTTGATTGGTGGCGTATTATTAATTGTAGCAGGTTTGGTTTGCGCCATGATCATTAAAGAGGAGCACAAGGACGCTTAGTCATTTTGTAGGGTTATTTATTTAGAATATTCATTATTTAAGCATCAGGATTATGAAAGGATTATCTCGCGTTATTAGTTTAACCATTATCGGTTTTTTATTGTGGACTACACAGGCCAATGCCACAGAAGCCTATCCAAGTAATTGGTTTGTCAATATGCAGTACAATAAGGTGCAAGTTTTGTTGAGATCAGCTGATGCAGATTTCTCTAATTCAACTATTGCAATCCATTATCCTGGTATTAAAATCAATCAAGTACATCATTTTGAAAATGGGCATTATATTGCCGTAGACATTGAAATAAATGCTTCTGCTAAACCAGGCAATGTTTTATTTAAGATTACATCTGGGGGAAAAGCAACTAATTTTAATTGGCCTTTACTTCCAAGGAGAAAAAATAGAGGCACAGCATTTGCTCAGGGCTTAAGCGCTGCTGATTTAATCTATTTTTTAATGCCAGATCGATTTAGCAATGGAGATCCGACCAATGACAAAATCACTGGTTTAAAAGATCAGTCTTTAAATAGAGCTGAAATATTTTTAAGACATGGTGGCGATTTACAAGGAGTGGCCAATCACTTGGATTATATGCAAAAACTGGGGGTAACCTCATTATGGATGACACCTGTTGTGGAAAATGATATGCCAGATAGAACTGAGCATGGGTATGCTGCAACCAATAATTACAAAACCGAAACCAGATTCGGTGGCGATAAAGCTTATTTGGCTTTAAGTGATAGTTTGCACAAAAGAGGGATGAAATTAGTCCAGGATATAGTGTACAATCATTTTGGAAGATTTCATTTTCTAGTTCAGGACGCACCGGATAAAAATTGGGTTCATCAATGGCCAAGCTATACGCAAACGCATTATAGAGAGCAAGCTGTTTTTGATCCTTACCATTCCGCAGCGGATGCAAAACGAATGATTGATGGCTGGTTTACAACTGAGATGCCAGATATCAATCATGAGCATCCAATGGTCGAAAAATATTTGACACAAAATGCAATTTGGTCAACAGAAACTTTTGGAGTGGATGCATTTAGGGTAGATACCTATAAATATTGTAATGTGGATGTGATGAATCGTTTAAACAAAGCATTATTAGATGAGTATCCTAAAATATTTACATTTGGTGAATGCTGGGTAGATGGTGTTGCATCTCAAGCATATTATGTTGAAAATAATTATAACCTGCCTTTTAAAAGCAATTTAAAAGCAACATCCGATTTTAGTTTATTGTTTGGAGGCATAATGCCAGCCTTGAATGAATCCAACGGATGGTCAACAGGGGTTATCAAATTATACAATACATTGGCTTCTGATTTTTTATATAAACAAGCCAATAACAATGTGACGTTTTTGGATAATCATGATATGACGCGCATTCATTCTTCGTTGGGAGAAAGTATAGCAAAAACTAAAATGGCTTATGCTTGGTTGTATACCTGTCGTGGTATTCCGCAATTGTATTATGGCTCTGAATTATTAATGAAAGGCATTTCCAATCCAGATGGTTGGGTAAGACTTGATTTTCCGGGAGGATGGGCAGGGGATAAAAAGAATGCTTTTACTGAAACAGGTTTAACCAATGATGAAACTGATTTTTTGCATTATGTTCAAGCACTAGGTGCATACCGAACAAAATCTTCTGCGCTTAAGACCGGCAATATGATGCAATATATTCCTGAAGATGGCTTGTATGTCTATTTTAGATATGACAAAAACCAGACCGTCATGTGCGTAATGAATACGGATACTACAACTAGAAATGTTACCTTGTCCAAATATGCAGAAAGAACAAATACATTTAGAGGTGGAAAGGATATTATTTCAGGAAATCTAATAGGAGCCGCATTTTCTATACCTGCAATGAGTATGCAAGTCATAGAATTAACTAAATAACATGTCAAAATACGAAGCAATACATTTTGTAGATACGGCACAGGCTGTATGGAATTACTCTCTGTTTACAGAGGAAGATATTCATGCTTTTCAACAGGGTACCCATTCCACTTTATATCAATTGTTTGGTAATAAGCAAATTGAAGTGATGGGGGTGCAAGGGACTTATTTTAGTGTTTGGGCACCTAATGCAACTGCTGTATTTGTCAAAGGCAATTTCAATGACTGGAGCAACGAGGCACATCCCTTGAAAGTAAGATTAGAATCATCAGGAATATGGGAAGGGTTTATTCCAAATATAGGACAGGGGGAAGTGTACAAATACCATATACATGGCTATAAGGGCATGATATTAGACAAAGGCGATCCCTTTTCTCATTATTGGGAATTAAGGCCATTGACAGCCTCTATCACATGGCAAACAATATATGAATGGAAGGATCAGCAATGGTTAGAAGATAGAAAGATAAAAAACAGAACGGACCAGCCCTATTCGGTATACGAAGTGCATTTGGCGAGTTGGATGCGACCAGATAAAAACAATGAGGACAGTTATAATTCTTACACTCAATTAATAGACTTGATGGTGCCTTATGTGAAAGACATGGGTTTCACGCACGTTGAATTTATGCCGGTGATGGAGCATCCTTTTGATGGAAGTTGGGGATATCAAGGGGTTGGATTTTTTGCGCCCACTTCTCGCTTTGGAAATCCACAAGAATTTGCGGCATTGGTAGACGCTTTTCATCAAGCGGGTATAGGCGTCATTTTGGATTGGGTTCCGTCCCATTTTCCATATGACAGTCACGGTTTATTCATGTTTGATGGGGCCAATACCTATGAGTATGCAGATATGCGTAAAGGATTTCACCCAGACTGGAATTCTTATATTTTCAATTACAAAAGAGGAGAAGTAAAGTCTTTCTTAATTAGCAGTGCCAAATTCTGGTGTGATCAATTTCACATTGACGCATTAAGGGTGGATGCCGTGAGTTCAATGTTAAGATTGGATTATAGTAGAGAGGAAGGTGAGTGGGAACCGAATGAGTTTGGAGGGAATGGGAATCTTGAAGCGATTGAGTTCATAAAAGATTTAAATATCACTTTGTACCGAGATTTTCCAGCTATACAAACCATTGCAGAAGAGGCATCGGATTGGCCAGGCATCAGTCAGCCAGTCTTTATGGATGGATTGGGTTTTGGTATGAAATGGATGATGGGTTGGATGCATGACACCTTGGATTATTTTAAACTAGATCCCATTATGCGGTCTGGTGCCCAGGATAAGTTTAGTTTTTCCATGATGTATTATTATGACGAACATTTTATGCTGCCTTTAAGTCATGACGAAGTAGTGCATGGCAAAAGCCCCATGTTATATAAGATGCCAGGAGATGAATGGCAGAAATTCGCGAACCTTAGATTGATGTATAGTTACATGTTCTTGCATCCAGGTGCAAAATTGTTGTTCATGGGAAATGAGTTTGCAGCAACACAGGAATGGGATTATCAATCAGAATTACAGTGGGATTTGTTACAACATAAAAGTCATGGAGGGATGAAGCATTGTGTTCAGCAATTGAATACTTTGTATAAAGCACACCCTGCATTGTATGAACTACAATATGATGTAGGCGGATTTGAATGGGTAGAAACCAATAAACGACAAGAGGGTATCATTGCTTTTAAACGAAAAGGTAAAGAACCTAAGGAAGAAATCTTGGTTGTTTTGAATATGACTCCAGTTCCAAGACATCAATTTCCGATTCATGTTTATGGCAAAACAGTTTGGAAACAAGTATTCAATAGCGATGACAAAGCATTCTGGGGTGTAGGGGATTTGACCAATCAAGAAGTTAAAGGAATCTCTGTAGACGGAACCAATCATTGGCAGGTATTGCATTTGGAATTACCTGCTTTAGCTGCAGTTGTATTTAAATAAAATGAACCTATTGAAATAAAAAAAAGCCACTCTAAACTAGAGCGGCTTTTTTTATAAGATCAATTGAGGGTTAGAATAAACCACCTTTTTTCAAAGTTGTTTTTCCTTCACCAATTTTAAAACCATTATTGTAAACTTCTACTAAGTATTCTCCTTCAACAAACTTAGAAGCTTGCTTCACATCGTAGCTAATTGGCAATACTGCATTTTGAACATACTGTACAGCAATTTTATTAGAGTAAGCCTTAGTGCCATCTTCTCTTGTATTGATTTTGCCGCCTTCTGTAAATGTTACACCATTTGGTGCTGTGATACACACATACAAATCTTGTGCACCAGAAGGAGTGATTTTGTTCTTGTCAATTTGGAAAGACATACGAATGGTATTTGCACGCTTCGCAGATTTAGTAATTTTCTCTGTACCATCTTCTTTCACTCTTACAGCTTGAATACTGAAAGCAGAAGCATGTAAAGTTGAACCAATATCTTGTAATCTTTCTTTTTCTTTTGTAGTGGCAGTCAAGTTCGTGTTCAAGTTGGTGTTCTCTGTAGTCAACACTTCGTTCTTCACTGTTAATACTTTATTTTCTTCTTGTGCTTTTGCCAAATCTGTTAACAATCCAGCTACTTTGCCATTCAATTCTGCAATCATAGACTTCGCTTCTGCTAGTTCTTTATCTGTTGCATCTTTTTTACGAAGAATACCGCCAATATTCGACTTTAATTTTTGGATGTCGTTTGACTTAGCCAATAAATCACCTTGTAATTCAGTGTTTTGCTGAGTTAATGAATCTGCTTTTGCAGAAACGGCAATAAAATCAGCTTGAATAGCATTCTTTGCACTATCTAAGTTATTCACTTGAGTCGTGTAGTTGTTGATGATTTCAGTCTTAGATGTACTAAAGTAAATCCAAGAACCAATAAGGGCAACAACCAATGCGCCGATTATAATTTTGCCTCCGTTACCTGAAGTTTCGTTGCTCATAATAAAATGTGTTTATTTATTTTGCACAAGATATAAAAAAAACACGATTCCTGTATATCTTTGGGGATGCCTATTTCCAAAATTTTATCGAATTGGAAAAATAATGTCTTCGACGCAGTCTACTGGTTGGAGGGGGAAGAGTCATTTTATATAGATCAGCTGGTTCAGTATGCAGAACATAAGTTGTTACCTGATGCCGATCAGGCATTTAATTTATCTGTTTTTTACGGTAAGGATGCCGATTGGGCTGATATTGTCAATGCATGTAAACGTTATCCTGTTTTTGCAGAAAAGCAAGTAGTGATCTTAAAAGAGGCGCAACACATGAATTCATTGGAGAAGTTGGTGTCCTATATCGAAAATCCTTTATCATCTACCATTTTAGTAGTCGCCCATAAAGATAAAAATATAGATGGGCGTTCAGCATTGGCAAAATTACTTAAAACAAAAGCCGTAGTTGTTAGTACAAAAAAAATGTATGACAACAAATTACCCGACTGGGTCAACCAATGGGTAGCAGACAATGGTTATCAGATTAGTCCTAAGGCGGTACAAATTATTGTAGATCATATTGGCAACGACTTAAGTAGGATTAAAAACGAGTTGGAAAAATTAATGGTCAACTTAGGGGATCGAAAAAAAATCACCGAGGACGATATCGAAAAATACATTGGCATTAGTAAAGAATTCAATGCTTTTGAATTCCAGGATGCCATTGCACATAAAAAATTCTCTAGAGCGATTCAGA
>CALPLN020000072.1 GCA_943324415.2 Sediminibacterium ginsengisoli
ATGTTTTAAAATGTGCTTATTCAAAACAACAAGTTGGAATGTTTGTTTGGGCAAAAATTCCAGCCACATTCAAAGACGGTTATGCGTTGAGTGATAAAGTGCTTTACGAAGCCAATGTATTTATCACTCCTGGTGGAATCTTTGGTTCTGCTGGTAACGATTATATCCGTGTGAGTTTGTGTGGGTCTTTAGAAAAATTTAGTGAAGCAATTAAAAGAATTGAAGCATGCGTTTAACAGTGATTGGTATTGGATTGATTGGTGGCTCTCTTGCACTGACCCTAAAGCAAAAAGGCTTTGTGGATCATGTGATAGGAGTGGACAACAATTCTTTGCACCAAACACAAGCATTGGAATTGGGCATCGTTGACGAGATCATGACCTTGGAAGAAGCGATTGCCTCATCCGATTTGATTGCCATTACCACGCCGGTAAATATTGCAGAAATTTTGCTACCCACTATTTTAGAGAAAATTGACAAGCAGGTTGTATTTGATGTAGGGTCTACTAAGGAAAGTATTGTAAAAATCGCGAACGCGCATTCCAAGAAAGGAAGATTCGTTCCAACCCACCCCATGTGGGGAACTGAATTTAGTGGTCCAGAAGCAGCTCAACAAGATGCATTTAAGGAAAAGGCAACTGTCATTTGTAATAAAGAACAAATAGACCAAGATGCCTTGAAATTAGTAGAGCAAGTGTATGAGCAATTAGGGATGCATATATTATACATGGATGCAACGAAGCACGACATCCATGTGGCTTACGTAAGCCATATATCGCATATCACTTCTTTTGCATTGGCTAATACCGTGTTAGAGAAGGAGAAAGAGTCTGATGCTATTTTTGAATTAGCGAGTGGTGGTTTTGAAAGCACAGTGCGTTTGGCCAAGTCCAATGCAGCAATGTGGGTTCCCATCTTCATGCAGAATAAGGAAAATGTGTTGGATGTGCTAAATGAGCATATCAGTCAATTGAAAAAGTTTAAGTCATGTCTTGAAAAAGAAAATTTTGACTACTTATCTGATTTGATTGAAAATGCGAATGGTATTAAAAGAATTTTAAAATAAAATTCTTATTAAAGGAAATTAAAAAAATAAAAATGAAGAAAACAGAAGAGATGAATACAACGAATGAATTGATTGAAGCAGTAAAAACAAAAATGACTTTTGCTGAAATCGGAATCAATGAGCAATTGGTGAAATCAGTCACAGAATTAGGATATACACACGCAACAGAAATTCAAGAGCGCGCGATTCCTGTATTGATTAGTGGAACGAAAGATTTTATTGGATTGGCACAGACAGGAACAGGTAAAACTGCCGCATTTGGTTTGCCATTATTACAATTGATCAAAACTGCAAACAAATATCCTCAAGCATTGGTTGTTTGTCCAACTAGAGAATTGTGTATGCAAATTGTAAATGAATTGAACTTGTTTAAGAAGCATGTTACAGGTTTACAAGTATTGGCAGTATATGGTGGAACTTCTATCAGCATGCAAATTAGAGACCTAAAAAGAGGCGTTCAAATTATTGTAGCTACACCAGGTCGTTTGATCGACTTGATCGAAAGAAAAGCAATCAACTTAGAGCAAATTGAATATGTGGTATTGGATGAGGCAGATGAAATGTTGAACATGGGATTCCAAGAAGACATTGAGTTTATCTTAAAAAATACACCTAACAGAGAGAGTATCTGGTTGTTTAGTGCAACAATGCCTACTGAAATTAAGAAAGTAAGTAAGCGTTATATGAAAGAGCCAGTAGAAGTAACGATTGGTAAAGTGAATGCGACCAATAAGAGCATTGACCACCAATATTATGTTACCTCGGCACAATATCGCTATGAGACTTTAAAAAGAATCATCGATTTTAATCCAGGTATCTATGGTATCATTTTCACACGTACCAAAGCGGATGCACAAGATGTTTCTGCTCGTTTAACACGTGAAGGATATGATATCGATGCAATCCATGGTGACTTAACACAACAACAACGTGATAGAGTCATGGGTCAATTTAGAGATAAAACTTTACAATTGTTAATTGCAACAGATGTTGCAGCTCGTGGTATCGACGTAAAAGGAATTACACATGTAATCAACTTTGAATTACCAGATGACGTAGAAGTGTATACACACCGTAGTGGTCGTACAGGACGTGCTGGAAGTCAAGGTGTTTGTATTTCAATTGTACATGCAAGAGAAACATACAGATTGCGTCAGATTGAAAATATCAACAAGAGTACATTCCATAAATTAGATATCCCTAGTGGTAAGGATGTTTGTAGAAAGCAGTTCTTCCATGTAATGGATAAATTGATGTCTACAGACGTAAGTCATGGCGATTATGAAACTTATGTACCTATGTTAGCAGAGAAATTTGCTGATATGACTAAAGAGGAAATCTTAAAAAGAGTTGCCGCTTTGGAATTCAACCGTTTCTTAAGCTATTATGAGAATGCACCTGATTTAAATTTAAGAGCTGCAGAAAAGAATGGTCGTAGAGAACCAATGCAACAACAAGATCGCAATCGCGATAGAGGTCGTCAAGAATTTAGCGGTGGAGATCGCGGAGATCGTGGAGGTCGTGCTCAATCAAGAGGTACTGCAGGTGCAACACGTTTGTTTGTGAACCTAGGTACTAAAGATGGTTTCTACAAAGCAAGCTTCTTACAATTCATTTTAGATATGAGTGATTTGAAGAAAGAAGTCTTAGGTAGAATTGATATGAGAGATATGAATAGCTGGATCGAAATTGAAGCAGGTTCTGCTAAAAAGATGATCTCTTCTTTAGACGGTAAAAATTATAAAGGACGTCGTATTCGCATGAATGATGCAGATAGCGGTGGTCAAAGAGGAAGTAACGAAGGATAATATATAATCACATCTCAAATATTAAAATTGGTTAACATGGAAAGTTTATTAAAAAAAGCACCATTGATTATTTCAGGTCCTTGTAGTGCAGAAACCGAAGAACAAGTAATGGAAACAGCTAAGCGATTGGCTGCTACTGGAAGAGTGGACATTATGCGTGCAGGCATCTGGAAGCCAAGAACAAGACCTGGAAGTTTTGAAGGCATAGGTACAAAAGGTTTACCTTGGTTGCAACAAGCAAAAAAGGAAACAGGATTGCCTATTGCTGTAGAAGTGGCAACTGCAAAACAAGTAGAAGATGCGTTGCATTTTGATGTAGACGTTCTATGGATTGGTGCCAGAACCACTGTCAACCCTTTTAGCGTGCAAGAAATTGCAGATGCATTAAGAGGGGTAAAAGTGCCAGTTTTAATAAAAAATCCGTTAAATCCAGATCTAGAATTATGGGTAGGTGGAATGGAGCGTATTGCTAAAGCAGGAATCGAAGAACTTGGGTTAATCCATAGAGGCTTTAGCTCTTATGGCAATACAGAATTCCGTAATGCCCCAATGTGGCATTTAGCGATTGAGATGAAACGTCGTTTCCCGAACGTTCCAATGATCAATGATCCTTCACATATTTGTGGACGTCGTGATATTTTACAAGAAGTAGCACAACAAGCCATTGACTTAGATTTTGATGGTTTAATCATTGAATCACATATCGATCCAGACAATGCTTGGAGTGATGCGAAACAACAAATCACCCCAGAAGTATTAAAGGAGATGTTGGAAGCGATTCGTTGGAGAAAAGAAGATGTAGCTTCTGAAGAATTCCATATGGCCTTAGAAAAATTACGTCAACAAATCAATCAATTAGATGACGAGTTGTTACAAGTTTTATCTACACGTATGAAAGTGGCACAAAAAATCGGTGAATACAAAAAGAACAACGATATCACCATTCTTCAAACCAACCGTTGGAATGAAATTTTAGAAAGAGCGGTGGTGAAAGGAAACAAAATGGGATTGAGTGACGACTTTATCACTAAGTACATGGATGCAGTGCATATGGAAAGCATACAACAACAAAATAAAATTATGAATAGCTAAGATTGCTGGGTTCGCCCAGTAATCTTGGTTGTTATAAACAGCGCTGAATGAAAAACTGGAAAGTTAAATTCTCAAATAGCACAGTTGAATTTGTGTTAGATGGTAAGTTTGCTGCTATTGGTAAAATGGTAGATAAAGCAAATGCAATTTATATCACGGATGAAAATGTGTATGCATTGCATCAAAAGCAATTTAAAGGAAAACCAACCATAGTGATTCCAGCTGGGGAAGTGCATAAGCAACAAGCTACAGTAGATTTTATCGTTGAAGCATTATTAAATTTCGGCGCCAATAGACAATCATTTTTGATTGGAGTAGGTGGTGGAGTGGTAACGGATATGGTAGGCTATGTAGCAGGAGTATTTATGCGTGGAGTTCAAGTAGGATTTGTGCCAACCACTTTGTTGGCGATGGTAGATGCATCAATCGGCGGGAAAAACGGGATCGATGTTGGCGTGTACAAAAACATGGTAGGCTTGATACGTCAACCTGCTTTTATATTGTATGATCATAGTTTTTTATCCACATTGCCAAGCTATCAATGGGAGAATGGCTTTGCTGAAATCATTAAGCATGCAGCTATCAAAGATGCAAAAATGATGAAGGAATTAAATGAAAACAATGTAGCCTTCTATCAAAAGAATACTAAGGCCTTAGCTGCATTGATTCAAAAAAATGTAGAGATCAAGGTAAAAGTGGTACAAAAAGACGAGTTCGAGAAAGGAGACCGGAAGTTGTTAAATTTCGGCCATACATTAGGACATGCGATTGAAAATGAACATGCTTTATTACATGGACATGCAATTAGTGTTGGGATGGTGTATGCTGCTAAAATTTCACAAGTCTTACAAGGCTTCACAGGGACTGGTCTATTAGTAGAGACACTTCAAAAATACGGCTTACCAACAGCAATGCATTTTGATGTGGATGCTACTATGGAAGTGATGCAAAAAGATAAAAAGAAAGCCAATGCAGGAATGCAATACGTGCTTTTAAATAAAATTGGGAAAGGGGTATATGAAACCATTCCAATGAAAACTTTACACAAATTGATTAAACTGTATTCTTAAAATGCTTGCTACAGTTCATCCACATAAATTAAAAGGGGAGCAGGTTGCGCCAGCTAGTAAAAGTAGTATGCAAAGAGCATGTGCTGCTGCATTACTGCATCATGGCACAACTCGAATCCTAAATCCTGGTCATTCAAATGATGACCTTGCTGCACTCGATGTGATCCAAAAATTAGGGGCAAAAGTTCAAGTTGAAAACAACGCATTATTGATTACTTCCAATGGCGTTGACCCTATAGGACCCAATATGAATTGTGGTGAAAGTGGATTGGGTATCAGGATGTTTACGCCCATTGCTGCTTTAAGTGATCATACGATTACGATCGAAGGAATGGGAAGTTTAGTTAAAAGACCAATGCATTTTTTTGATACTATTTTTCCCGATTTAGGGATTGAAATACAATCACAAAAAGGGTATTTGCCCATAAAAATAAAAGGTCCATTAAAGCCTGCAAACATTACGGTAGATGGGTCATTGAGCTCTCAGTTTTTAACTGGGTTGTTGATGGCTTATGCGGCTTCTGGTACAACCGATGCAGTGATTCATGTGCAAGATTTAAAAAGTAAACCTTATATAGACCTTACTTTATCTGTATTAAATGCATTTGGATGGAAAGTGCAGCATCATCATTATGAGCGTTTTGAATTCTTATCTCATCCAGCACTACCAGCGCATATAGCGTATACGGTTGAAGGAGATTGGAGTGGTGCAGCTTTTTTATTAGTTGCAGGCGCAATAGCAGGACCTATCACAGTGAAAGGATTGCAGTTGGATTCAACACAAGCAGACAAGGCGGTGATGCAAGCATTAAAAGATGCTGGAGCATCCATTACAATAAAAGAGGATTCAATTTTAATTGGTCCATCAATGGATGTCGATGGGCATCCAAGTCATTTAAGCCCATTTGAATTTGACGCGACAGATTGTCCAGATTTATTTCCTCCATTGGTTGCATTAGCTGCTCAATGTAATGGTATTACAATCATTCAAGGTGTGCGTCGTTTAGCACATAAGGAAAGTGACAGAGGACTTACTTTACAAACTGAATTTGCCAAGTTAGGTATTCGAATTGAATTAGAGGATGATAGGATGTTGGTGTATGGTGGAACTGGTATCCATGCAGCAGAAGTATTCTCTCAACATGACCATCGTATCGCGATGGCTTGCGGGGTAGCTGCATTGTGTGCAGATGGCCCTGTTACCATTAGCGATGCAGAAGCAGTGAATAAGTCTTATACAGATTTCTATGGTCACTTGCAGCATCTTGGTGCAAAAGTTGATTTAGATTAAATTGCTTAACTTGTAATCACTATAATAGTATATACATGAATAGTTTTGGAACCTTATTTAAAGTTCAAATTTTTGGCGAATCTCACGGAGATTGCGTGGGCGTTTTGGTGGATGGATGTCCAGCAGGTTTGCCACTTCAACAGTCGGATTTCGTAGAGGACATGGAGCGTAGAAAAGGAGGAAAACAAAAAGGAACTACGCCAAGACAAGAAGATGACATCCCATTTTTCAAAACGGGTGTATTCAATCATACAACTACCGGGGCTCCGCTCATGTTGTTGTTTGAAAATAACAATACTAGAAGTGGGGATTATGAAAAACAAAGAGCAGTGCCAAGACCAGGCCATGCGGATTTTACAGCCCATCAAAAATTTGGTGGATTTGAAGATTACAGAGGCGGAGGACATTTTAGTGGCAGGTTGACTGCAGGTTTGGTAGGTGCAGGGGTTGTTGCAAAAAAAATATTAAAAGACATTGAAGTTAAAGCAACAATCTTAAGTATTGGTGGCGAAGCTGATGTAGAAAAAGGAATTCAAAATGCCATCGATCATAAAGACAGTGTTGGTGGTATTGTGGAATGTGTCGTAAAAGGGTTGCCAATTGGATTAGGCGAACATTTTTTTGATTCGGTTGAATCATTGATTGCGCATGTAGTTTTTGCAATTCCAGCAATTAGAGGGATTGAATTTGGCACAGGATTTGCCGCAGCTAAAATGTTTGGGGTAGAACACAATGATGCCATCATAGATGCAACAGGTAAAACAAAGACCAATCACGCAGGTGGTGTGGTGGGTGGATATACCAATGGGAATGACTTGGTGTTTAGAATCGCAGTAAAACCCACTTCTTCTACACCCAAGATTCAGCATACTTGGAATTGGGAAACCAATGAACAGGAAGATTTTTCTGTAAAAGGAAGGCACGATTTATGCATTGCATTAAGGGTGCCCGTGGTACTTGAAGCAGTAACGGCAATGGTATTAGCAGATTTGATGATGATCGATCAGCGTATACCAAGAAAGATTAAATAATTTAAATTAGAAAAAGAATGGAAAGCGAATTTATATATCATGTGACAACAAGTTACGCATGGGAAGAGGCAGTAGCAAAACAAAGCTATATGCCAAAAGATTTCGAAAAAGACGGATTCATACATTGTTCAATAGAAAGACAAATTGAAGGTGTACTAGAAAGATTTTATCAAGGTCAAACAGGTTTAGTGAAATTGAAAATTGAAAAAGCAAAAGTGCAAAGACCAGTTTTATTTGAACTAGCAGATGACCTGAATGAATTGTTCCCACATATTTATGGAACATTGAACTTAGATAGTGTGGTTGAAGTCACGCCAATTTAAACCTATGTATAGTCTACAACATAGTCGCAAGATGAAATATTTAATTCAGTCAGTATGTTGTATGTGTTTTTTGTTGTTTGCTGGATTTGTTCAAGCTCAACAGATTTATACCAATACACTTACGACAGAGAACTATTTAGATAGTGTCAATATCAAGCGCTATAAAAATAAAATTGATACCAGTAGAATTAAGATCGAAATCAATCATATCGAAGGCGTATCTAGTTTCTACAGTAAAAATTTAAACGGCACAAAAACATCCACCGGGGAGCGATTTTACAACAATAAGTATACCGCTGCTTGTAATTTATTCAAATTGAATACCATCGTTAGGGTCACTAATTTGCAAAATGGGAAGACCGTGCTAGTCAGAATCAATGACCGAATGCACCCCAATATGCTAAGAAAGG
Source organism: Sediminibacterium ginsengisoli (assembly GCA_943324415.2). GTDB lineage: Bacteria > Bacteroidota > Bacteroidia > Chitinophagales > Chitinophagaceae > Sediminibacterium > Sediminibacterium ginsengisoli_C. The sequence goes on from CALPLN020000072.1 coordinate 8,092, forward strand.
GTAGGGTGATCGATTTAAGTCAATCGGCAGCTAAACAGTTGGTTTTCAAGTCAAATGGACTTGTAAAAGTGATGCTAGATGCCATCGGTTATTCAAAAACGAACCCTAAATTAGACGAGTAGTAGCCGGTATAAAAAATTTCAATAATTCGCTATTTAGGCCTAATTTTGTGAGACATTTAACAAACAATTTATATGAAGAAATTATTATTTTCTCTAATCGCTTTGGGTTTAATCATTACTGCTCAAGCTCAAAACAGCGTTGGCGGTAAGAAAAAAACATCAATCGCTTTAAGATTTAATGCTTTAGATTTTGGAACTGCAGAGAAAGTTCAAAATGGTACAATAGGATCTGTTTTAAATGCAAAGAAATGGGGACAGTATGCATCTACCACTAAATCATTAGGTGTAAACTATACAAGTCAATACACAGATCAAGTTGATATCTATTCTAACTTAGATGTTGCAATCACACGTTCTCCTTTATATGCACCAAATGCACTTAGAAGATCAAACGAAGATGTGTTGACTTCATTTGAGTCTGGTGTAAATATCAAAATGTTCAAAGGTGATTACAGAGTGAATCCTTATGTTACTGCAGGTTTAGGTATTCGTACTTTTGCTTTCAGAGACTACAGTGCTTATGCGCCAGTAGGGTTGGGATTACAGATCAAAACATGTAAGGGTTCAAATTTAAATATTACGACAACTTATTCAACTAAGATGTCTAAGTCTTTTGTTCCTTCTTACAACTATGGAGTTAGCTATAGCTTCTTGTTGAACTAAAATAAAAAATATGTCTAAGAAAGTAATTGGGGTAACCTTTATTTTATTTGCTTCATTGTTCACCAATGCGCAAGATCAAAAAGTAAATAAAAATAAGCCAGCTTCGATTGCTTTGAAAACATCTATACTGAATTTTAAGAAAACCCCTCTCACAGAGGGGTTAACTGTTTCTGCACCTGCTGTTGGCTTGCAGTTCTTCAAAGGACTTGCCCCTAAACTGGATGCTGTTGTGAATCTAGA
>CALPLN020000073.1 GCA_943324415.2 Sediminibacterium ginsengisoli
GGTGCAAAAGAAATGCATAGTTCTGCAAGAAAAGCGATGGCATCAAAAATGGAGTTCAATCAACCAACCATGCAAGAAAACATGCATTATTTTGATGTAGACACAGTAGAAATAAAAGCAATGTTAGCTGCGATTAATACAACATCCTAACACGAATGGTCTCTTTTACTTCTTTCAATAAAGTCATCGCTTGCTTGGATAATTTACTATCTACATCTAAAACAACATAACCAATTTCGTCGTTGGTTTTAAGGTACTGACCAACAATATTGATTTTATTTTTGGACAATAAAGTATTGATAGCACCTAAAACACCCGGTACGTTTTTGTGGATATGTAGAATACGATGCGCTTCATCTACAGGAGGCAAACTTAATGATGGTATGGTATGTGAGCCATTGGATACACCGCGCTCTAGATATTGATACAATTTGATACTTACATCTTCTCCAATATTTTCTTGCGCTTCTTCGGTAGAACCCCCAATATGGGGTGTCAGCAATACATTTGATAGGCCTTGTAAAGGTGACTCAAATGCGTCTCCATTTTTCTCTGGCTCCACTGGGAATACATCGATAGCCGCACCAGCAATATGTTTCTCTTTAATAGCTAGAGCCAATGCCTCTAGATCCACTACTTCTCCCCTCGCATAATTCACTAAAATCGATCCAGCCTTAAATTGTTTGATCACAGTTTTATTAATCAAATTCTTGGTTTGACTCGTTTCTGGAACATGCAATGAAATGATGTCCGAACTACTTACTATTTCTTTAATTGATTTTTTTGCTTGCGCATTGCCCAAAGGCAATTTTGTTTCAACATCAAAAAATTGAACACGCATCCCCATCGCTTCTGCCATGACACTTAACTGTGTTCCGATATTGCCATATCCAATGATGCCCATCGTTTTACCTCTTAATTCAAAACTTCCTTTGGCATCCTTATTCCAAATTCCTTTATGCGCTGCATTGTTTTTATCTAAAATTCTACGGATCAATAAAATGGATGCACCAATCACCAATTCAGCCACACTTCTGGTATTGCTATAAGGCGCATTGAAAACAGCGATTCCTTTTTGTTTACAGGCTTTTAAATCTACCTGGTTCACGCCTATGCAAAAACAACCAATGGCTTGTAATTTCTTTGCACTATCCAATACTTTTTTAGAAATGAAGGTTTTGGAACGAATCCCCAATATATGCACGTCTTTAATGACCTTGATCAATTCCTCTTCACTCAAAGCCCCAGATATTTTCTTCACATCTGCATAACCTTGTTGTTTAAAATATTGTACCGCTTTATCGCTAATGTTTTCTAAAAACAGTACTTTAATTTTATCTTTGGGATAACTGGTTAGGTCAATTTTGCTCATAAATCAAAGTTAATTTAAAAATGGCGCTTTTGACTTCAATCACAATATTTTATATTCGAATAACGTTATATACCTATACCCTATAAATACTAACAGATGATCGTTCGATTTTTTTTATTGTGTAGCATTTTGTTTTTGAACGCATCTTGCGGAACTAGTCAAGGTCCGAATTATTCCGAGTCGGTAAACAATTTTACTTACAATAAATTAACTGCAGAAGCAAAGGAGAAATATGCAGAAGCAATTAAGACAAAGTATGAGTCCATTTTAGGGAATAGGAATTTTAGCGGTCAAATTTTAGTGGCAAAAAATGGAGAGATTATTTTTGAAGACTACAAAGGTTTTGCCAATTATAAATCAAAAGACACTTTAGTGGCTGAGACGCCTATTCATTTAGCATCTGTCTCTAAAACCTTTACTGGTATGGCTGCGCTTCAGTTATGGGAAAAGGATCAATTAGATCTAAAAGCGACAGTGGATCAATATTTACCAGGATTTCCATACAAAAATGTGACCATCGAACTGTTGCTATCTCATCGAAGTGGCCTACCTGATTATGCTTATTTCATGGAATCAAGACAGTATAAATCGGTACGCTATAAAACTAAAAGAGGTCGTTGGGCTAAGAAATTGGTATTGGTAAAAAATGAAGCGCCTTTTAGACAGGGCTTGTATACCAACAAGGATGTGTTGGATTTTATGGTGCAAAGGAAACCAGCTATTGCTGCGAATCCAGATCGTGTGTTTAGATATTGCAATACCAATTACGTGTTATTGGCCTTGATTATTGAAAAAATTACTGGTAAGGACTTCCCTACTTATATGCAAGAAACCATTTTCAAGCCCTTGAAGATGGAACATAGTTTTGTCATGAGTCAGCAGAATATGGACAAATACCTACCCTCTTACAATGCCCAAATGGTGCCTTATCAGGTGGAGAAGTATGATATGATCTATGGAGATAAAAATATTTATAGTACAGCAAGAGATTTATATTTATGGGATAAGGCCTTAACGGAAGGTCGTTTTTTACAACCCGCAACTTTAGAAATGGCTTATGAGCCTAAGAGTCCTACCAATAAATATTGGCATAATTATGGTTTAGGATGGCGTGTTTTGGCGAAGCCCAACGAGGAAAAACTAATTTATCATAATGGATGGTGGCATGGGAACAACACGGTATTCACTCGATTGGTGGGGGAAACTGCTACAATTATCATTTTGGGTAATAAATACAATCGTGCGATCTACAAGGGCAAGGAGATTGCGGCTGTGTTTACTGGAAAAGAGGATACATCGGCACTTGTGGAGTAAAATAGCTCATTTTACTGCCATTTTATCGTGTTTTTTGGACTTTACCCCCTATTTTTGCAAACCTTAATCTTAAACAAAAAAGTATATAAGTATCGCTTATGAAAGATCTTCTATTTTATGCCGTTCCGGCAATGGGTATCGTTGGTTTGTTGTATACACTATTGAAATTCAATTGGGTATCTAAACAACCAGCTGGAAACGATCGAATGAAAGAAATTAGCACCTATATCGCTGAAGGTGCAATGGCGTTTTTAAAAGCTGAGTGGAAAATCCTAGGATATTTCGTTGTGATTGTTGCCTTATTATTAGGTTTCATGGCCACTAAAAACGAAGAAAGCCATTGGTCTATCGCTGTAGCTTTTGTTATTGGTGCTGTATTTAGTGCTACTGCAGGCTATATCGGTATGAAAATAGCGACTAAAGCAAACGTAAGAACAGCTGAAGCTGCAAAGACAAGTTTATCAAAAGCATTGAATGTGTCATTTACAGGTGGATCTGTAATGGGATTGGGTGTTTCTGGTCTAGCTGTTTTAGGCTTAGGTGGTTTGTATTTAATATTAAAAGAATACTTCTATGTATCTGGCGATCCAAAAGAGATGCTAAGAACGATTGAAGTATTGACTGGATTCTCTTTGGGTGCTGAATCAATCGCTTTATTTGCACGTGTAGGTGGTGGTATTTATACCAAGGCTGCTGACGTAGGTGCGGATTTAGTAGGTAAAGTTGAAGCAGGTATTCCAGAAGATGATCCTCGTAATCCTGCAACTATTGCGGATAACGTAGGTGACAACGTAGGTGACGTGGCGGGTATGGGTGCCGATTTATTCGGTTCTTATGTGGCTACAGTATTGGCAACTATGGTATTAGGTCAGGAAGTAACTGGTCCAAACGGTGCAGCATTGGTTGACAATTTTGGTGGTTTATCTCCCATTTTATTGCCAATGATGATTGCAGGTGTAGGTATACTATTATCGATCATCGGAACCTTCTTTGTGAAAATTAGTGAAAATGCACCTTTGACAACTGCGGTTGTTCAAAAGGCTTTGAATATGGGTAACTATGGTTCTATGATTTTAACTGCTGTTGCATGTTATTTCTTAGTGAACTTTATCTTACCTGAAACAATGACATTACGTGGTTTAGAATTCACTAGAAATGGTGTAATCGGAGCGATTGCGGTTGGTTTAATCGTGGGTACTTTAATGAGTATCATCACAGAATATTATACTGCAATGGGCAAGCGTCCAGTATTAAGCATCATTAAGCAATCAAGCACAGGGCATGCTACCAACATCATTGGTGGTTTAGCAATTGGTATGGAATCTACCTTCTTACCAATTTTAGTATTGGCTGCTGGTATTTATGGTTCATATGCATGTGCAGGTTTATATGGTGTGGCAATTGCTGCTGCAGGTATGATGGCAACTACTGCAATGCAATTAGCAATTGATGCATTTGGTCCAATCGCGGATAACGCAGGTGGTATTGCTGAAATGAGTGAATTGCCAGCTGAAGTTCGTGAGAAGACAGATATTTTAGATGCTGTTGGAAATACAACTGCTGCTAGTGGTAAAGGTTTTGCCATTGCTTCTGCGGCATTAACTTCATTGGCTTTGTTTGCAGCTTTCGTAGGTGTTGCAATGCCAGACAATCAACATATTGATATCTATAAGGCGGATGTATTAGCTGCTTTATTTGTTGGTGGTATGATTCCATTCATCTTCTCTTCTTTAGCAATTCGTGCTGTAGGTGAAGCTGCAATGGCAATGGTAGAAGAAGTTCGTCGTCAGTTCCGTACGATTCCAGGAATTATGGAAGGTACAGGTAAGCCAGAATATGATAAATGTGTTGCTATCTCTACTGAAGCTTCTTTAAAGAAGATGATGTTGCCAGGTGCTATCACGATTATCTCTCCTATTTTAATTGGATTCACAATGGGCCCTGAAGCATTAGGTGGATTCTTAGCTGGTGCAACAGTAAGTGGTGTATTGATGGGAATTTTCCAAAACAATGCTGGAGGTGCTTGGGACAATGCTAAAAAATCTTTTGAGAAAGGTGTTGAAATTAACGGTGAGATGTTCTATAAAAAATCTGAGCCACATAAAGCATCTGTAACAGGTGATACAGTGGGTGATCCATTTAAAGATACATCTGGTCCATCAATGAATATCTTGATCAAATTGATGTCTATCGTTTCATTGGTGATTGCACCAAGTTTAGCGCAGTTACATCCTACCAAGGCTATGGAGATTAAATCACAAACAGTGGAGATTTCAGTGATCAATACAGATTCTGCTTCTGCTATGGCTGATTCAAGTACAACTGTAACGATCTCTGCGGATTCAAAAACTTTAGTGCAAGCTTTACAAGAAGATGGTTTAGCACCTAAGGACAATGTAAATATCCAAGTGAAGGATGGCAAAATATCAGTGAATGGTGTTGCTTTAACTGAAGCTCAAAATGAAAAATATGCTACTTACTTGAAAAAGAAGTAGTTTAATTTTGATATAATTTTAACAAAAATCCCTCCGAATTATCGGGGGGATTTTTTGTTAACTACCATTTTTTCGTAGATTTACGAATCAAATCGTATAACCATGAGTAAGCAACATAAACCAACAGAAAGCGAATTAGAGATCTTAAGTATACTTTGGGAAAAAGAACATGCTACTGTAAGAGAGGTGCATGTGATTGTCCAAAAAACAAAAGAGGTAGGCTATACGACCACGCTTAAATTAATGCAAATCATGCATGAGAAAGGATTGGTAAGTCGAGATGCCTCTTCCAAAACACATATCTATACCCCTAGTTTTGGGAAACAAGCAGCTCAAGAACAATATCTAGGTAAGATGATTAAAACCTTATTTAGTGGAAGTACTTCTGCGTTGGTATTACAAGCGTTAGGCCATCATCAAACAACTGGAGAAGAGCTAGAAGCCATCAAAGATTTAATAGCCTCATTAGAAAATAAATAAGCAAATTTCAAACGTGGATTTCATCCAACATATACCGGAAGCAATGCTGCAAAGTATGGGGTTCATGGCTTTGCTATTTTTGTTATTTGAAGGAATTCGATTTTGGAAAAATACGACATCGAATCAAACCTATTGGATAGCGATTGTTTTTTATTTTATTGCATTCATGCATTTTGTAATTGAACTCTTTGTCGACACAAATACAGGTATACCCAAAATCAATATCTCAATTTCGGAGGTGAGTCAAGTTCAATGGTTCACAACTATAGGACTACTCTATTTGATCATGGTTGCGGTGTATGTTGTGAATTTTATTGTCCAATGGACAAAACTGGTACAATTAAAATCCACTGCCAATTTTAACAGAAATCATCCAATTGCACAATGGTTGGAAAATGAATTTCAAAATATTGAAACAACTAGAAAGATACAATTAGGGTTTTCACATCATAGTGCTGGTCCTGTCACCTTTGGGTGGATGGAACCATTGATCATTATGCCATTTGCGATATTGAACCAACTTTCAACACAAGAGATTAAGTTCATCCTATTGCATGAAATGGCACATATTATACGCCATGACTTTTTGGTACACGTTGTGGTAGAAATTGCGCAGTTGATTTTATGTTTTAATCCTTTCTCTTATTATTTTAGTAAAGTCATCCAAATAGAACGCGAAAAAGCTTGTGATGAATGGGTAGTAGCACATAGTAAATCCCCGCTTCCATATACTAAAGCGTTGTATCAATTGGCAACATTCAATTATAGGAATGGGAACAAACTAAGCTTAGCAGCTGTAGAAAAAGGATCAGCGCTTTTAAGTAGAATTCAACATATCAATGGATTGACCCCTACTTTAAAAAGTGCAAATGCATTAGTGATTAGATGTCTTATAGGTCTTTCATTTGCAAGTTTGTTACTATTGAATATGGATAAACAGTCAACTAAAAATTTAACTAATTCATCAGGTTTACCATCAATTAAATCATCAGTTAGACCATCTGGTACTATTTTTATCCATTCTTCTGCTAAGTCAAATCAATCGAATAGCATCAACGTAAAAAAGGATATAGCAACTATTACAATGAAGTCTGATGCTAAGATAAAGTCAGTTGTAGCATTGAATACGAATCAGCAAATCGGAATAGATACTGCTTATAAAGCGTTAATTCGTTCAACTATTGCTTGGATAAAAGCTAGAGAAGGCAATAAAGTGGAAGATGCTGTATTTGCAAACTACCTCTCCAATGAAGATCCATACGAATACACTATTGCAGAACAATTAATGCTCAGGGCTGTGTTGCACAATTATGCATTAAAGCGGACTATATTGGCGCATAAAATCACAAAGGCAAATAGCCAAGAAGCAGTATTGACTTTAATTAAAGATAGTCAAGAATGGAAAGCACTTCAACAATATGAACAATGGGCAAAACGTTTTTTACAAACACATCCAAATTTAAAAGATACTGCTTTAACAGTAAACGATTTTTAGCGCAATTACAATCTTAGCATAGCCGTCGCTTGTTTGCCTCCCATTGCAAACAGTAAATCAATGATACAACTATTATTGATGAATCCAGTTGTATCTTCAAATACTTGTTGGTAATGTATTGTTGGAGATGCAGATTGAAAATTATTGGGTTTAAAAGGGTCTATCCATTTGTTGATACGAAGTAATTCAGTATCTGTGGTAGCTGCTTCAATCAACCAGTTTGCTTTTAACTGCTTGTTAATCCAGTTTTGTGAAGCGAGTAAGAAATCATTTAAATAGACATGCTGGTCCTGGTACAATAGTTGTAAACTATCTACATAATATTCAAAATAAGGGGCTCGTTTATAATTGTTACAAATAGACTTTAAATGTTGCCCTCTCCAAGGGCTATCATATGCAATGCGAATTTCATGCATGGGCGTCTTCTGATCCCTTCCTCCTACTACTGGAATGGTTAGATGTAATGGCCCTTGCGCACTCGCAATGACCATTCTATTTTTAAAACTCATTTTACTGAAAGGAGCAGTCGTATCAAAAATAACGACTTCACCTTGAGCAATTGCCTTGTAATACGACAAACAACCAAAATAATGTAAATCCGTATAAACCATGAATGAATATTGTTTTGTAATTTTAGTAAAATTTATCCATGAAGCAATTAAGTTACGGTGTTTTATTTCTGATACTATTATTGACTGCTTGTTCAACGCCTCAATCTTTAGAATTTAAGGGACTTCAAGACATTCAATTGGAAAAATTAACCATGGGTAAAAATAAACTTAGAGCCAATATTAAATACCACAATCCAAATGCTTTTTCTTTGGTCTTGAAACAAATAGATTGTAAAGTATTAATGAACAATGGACAGTTTACACAATTGAAATTAGATACCAATTTCACCATACCAGCAAATAAGGACTTTTTACTTCCAGCACTGTTTGAATTTCAAATGTCAGATTTAGTAAAAAACAGTATGGATCTTTTGTTCAACAAGCCAATTAAATTGAATATCGTGGGGAACGCAACTTTAAGTAAAGGGATGTTTACTAAAACTGTTCCTATTGCTTATGAAACAACACAGAAATTAAATTTGGGTGCTGCTTTGTCTGGTCTAAATAAATAATCAATGGTTGTTTTATTGCTTCCAAGTGGATGGACTATCTCTCCACTCCATTAAGGTAGATTGTGTATTTGCATCCACCAATCCCTTTTCAACAGCCAATTCAATTAGACTAGCATAGTTGGTTAACGAAGTATAAGGGACACCTGCTGCTTTAAACGCCTCTTCTGCTATCTGGAAACCGTAATTGAAAATGGAAACCATACCCACCACTTCAAGTCCAGCATTTCTTAATACCTCTACTACTTGTAAACTACTTTTACCTGTAGAGATCAAATCTTCTATGACCAAAATTTTATTGGTAGGTTCGTAAGCGCCTTCAATTTGATTTCCTAAACCATGTTCTTTTGGCTTTGGACGAACATAGATATAAGGTAATTTCAATTGATCTGCCGCCATTGCACCCCAAGGAATACCGGCAGTAGCCACACCTGCCAACATATCTGCAGCTTCAAATTTTTCGAATATGACATTGCACATTTCGCTCTTGATAAAGTCACGTACGTAGGGAAAAGAAAGCACCTTACGATTGTCGCAATAAATTGGGCTTTTCCATCCGCTAGCCCAAGTAAATGGCTCATTTGGGCTTAACTTTATAGCACTAACTTGTAATAATTTTTCTGCGACTGCTTTTTCGTTGGTCATATCCTAGATTTGGCACGAATTTACCGTCAAAAAGGCAATATTTTTGCAAGAGTTACTAAATACTATACACATTTTATGTTGACACCTATCATCGCAGCTGGAGGGATTGTAATCAATCCAAATAAAGAGATTTTATGGATCTACAGAAGAGGTTGTTGGGATTTGCCTAA
>CALPLN020000074.1 GCA_943324415.2 Sediminibacterium ginsengisoli
TATAAATCGACAAAGTACTATTGGCCAAAACTAGAACAGCCCGCTTTGTTGCTTGCTATTGGTTGCTTATGTATTGCTTTATACCTATCCTTTTTCTTTCAACATAAAGTAAAGTGGGCGGGATGCATACCTACACTTATTGTCATCTTATGGGGCGTATCTGTTTCGCAATTTGAGGATACAAGTTCGTTTTTTAGTAAAATGGTGTCAGCAAAATGGGTCATTGAAACAAGGGTCTACTTTATTTCAAAAATAGATCGTTCATTCACAAATCCCGAATCTGGCAGGTTTGCCAAAAGCTTGTTATTTGGTACAAAAACAGACATGTCCCAACCCCTTAAAAATGCCTACCAACAACTTGGTATTTTGCATATTATCGCCATCAGCGGCATGCATTTAGATATTTTATTTAAACTGCTAGAAAAATTGACTGCTTGGTTGCCCAATAAAATCTGGGCAAGTTGGACAAAACTAATTAGCCTACTTTTAATTGTCTGGACTTATACCTTTATTGCACATGCTGGACCATCTGTTGTTCGTGCAAGTTTATTTTTTAGCATGCTATTGATTGGCCGTTTTTTTTATTTAAATATATTTTCACTCAATACAATAAGTACGGGAATACTACTAGTGCTACTTTATAACGGTCAACTGATAACAGAAATTGGATTACAGCTATCCTATGCTGCAGTTTTAGGTATCCATTTTTTTTACAAGCCTTTATTGCAGTTAGTTCCTATGGACAATCAATTACTACAAATTGCCTGGAGCAATCTAGCCCTCTCTATGGCTGCACAATTAACTACCTTACCCATCCTTTTATATTATTTTCATACGAGTTCAAGCCTGTCAATTATTGGCAACTTCCTATTTGTTCCTGCAAGTAGCATATTGCTTTATGCCTTATTGGGATTTATTATTTTACCAGATTTTGGAGGCATACAAGGCATGATTGCCAAAGGAATTAGTTGGTATATTGAAATGATGCAACAAAGTATTGGAGGTATTTTTCAATTTTTGCAAATTGAGGACCGAACATACAATTTGGGAATTGCCGGTTTGCTCTTTTACTATTTTTGCCTTTTTGTAGGCTTAAAATGGCTTCAAAAAAAAGACCCCACTAGTTTGATGCTACTGCTAACAGGCAGTTGTATATATAGTTTCATAAAGTTATTCAGCCTTTAAGCCAATTTGTGGAAAATCCGAGCCGGTCAAAAAAGAAGAAGCTTGTACCTTTGCATATGGAAAAGAAAATACAATCCGCCTTAATTTCTGTTTTTTACAAAGATGGTTTAGAACCATTGGCTAGAACCCTTCACCAATTGAATATTACGATATACTCTACTGGAGGAACTCAAAAATTTTTAGAGGACTTAGGTATCCCCTGTGTGGCGGTTGAATCCGTGACTGGCTATCCCTCCATTTTAGGTGGACGTGTAAAAACTTTACACCCTTCTGTTTTTGGAGGTATTTTAGGAAGAAGATATGAGGCGCAAGATTTGCAGGAAATGGAGGAGTTCAAAATTCCAGCAATTGATCTTGTAATTGTTGATTTATACCCTTTTGAAGAAACACTAAGAACAACATCAGAGGAAAAAGCAATTATCGAAAAAATCGATATTGGTGGTCCTTCAATGATTAGAGCTGCAGCAAAAAATTTCAGAGACCTCACCGTACTTGCTGCAAAAGAGGATTATTCGGTTTTAAATCAAATGTTAATTGAACAGCAGGGAAATACTAGCTTGGATCAAAGAAAAGCATTTGCAGCAAAAGCTTTCGAAGTAGTCATGCATTATGATATAGCAATCAGTAATTATTTTAATCCTGCTACAAGTAAGACTTTGCGTTATGGCGAAAATCCACATCAGGTAGCTACTTTCTATGGCAATCTAGATGCTTGGTTCACCCAATTAAATGGCAAAGAATTGTCTTACAATAATTTAGTAGATGTAGATGCAGCCATAGCTTTAATACAAGATTTACCAACAACAAGCTTTGCCATCATCAAACATACGAATGTATGTGGTGTAGCGCAAAGAGAAACAGTTTTTGCAAGTTGGGAAGCGGCTTTAGCTGGAGATCCTGAAAGTGCTTTTGGCGGTGTATTGGTAACCAACGGAAAAATTGATAAAGCAACAGCCGAAGCGATTCAGGAAATATTCTTTGAAGTATTAATTGCCCCTGGTTACGATGCAGAAGCATTGACTATTTTATCGACAAAGAAAAATCGAATTTTACTAGAGACTAAGCCAGGCATGCATTTTCATCCGACTCAAAAAAAATCAATTCTTAACGGAAGTTTAGAACAAGGTTTGGATACAGGAAATTATACCAATTGGGAAGAGGTAGGCGCAAGACCATGTACTGAAAACGAAAAAGCAGATTTGATTTTTGGGAATATCCTATGTAAGCATCTAAAGAGCAATGCGATTGCCTTAGTGAAAAACAAACAGCTTGTGGGCAAAGGTTGTGGTCAAACGTCTAGAATCGATGCTTTGAGACAAGCGATTGAAAAAGCAAAGCAATTTAATTTTGAACTTAAAGGGGCTAGCCTTGCATCTGATGCTTTTTTCCCATTTGACGATTGTGTGAAAATTGCACAAGAAGCAGGTATTGAAGCATTTATTCAACCAGGTGGTTCTGTGAGAGATAAAGATAGTGTTGCTTATTGTCAAGCACATGGATTGGCCATGGTGATTACAGGCCTAAGACATTTCAAACACTAAGAGCGTCGAATGTCAAATCAAAATAAAGCCTACTTCGCATTAGCAGTTACAAGTATTGTCTGGGGTACCACTTGGGTAGCTAGCAAGATGGGCATTTCGCATATGCCTGCATTTGAATTGGCAAGTATCCGACAATTTTTGGGAGGCAGTTTGTATGTCAGCTTTTTTTTAATTAAAGGAGAGCAACTGCCAACGAAAAAACAATTTCTTTGGCTACTAGGCATGTCACTTTTAATGTTTGTCTCTTCCAATGGGATTGCCACATATGGCTTACAATTCATCACAAGTGGACTCGCTGCGCTCATTGCAGCCCTTTACCCATTGTCGGTCGTATTGATTGAAAGATATTATTATAAAGCAATCATTATTACACCCAAAACCTTGATAGGCTTGTGTCTTGGATTGTTGGGCATTGGCTTTATTTTTTATAAAGACAGTCTATCCTTACATGGAAGTAACTATATATTAGGTGTGGGGCTTTCTTTGTTGGCAATGATTACTTGGAGTATCGGTTCTATTATCATCTCAAGAACAAAAATTAAAATCAACGCATACAATTCAATTGGTTGGCAGATGCTAATAAGTGCATTGATCATGGGATGTATCACCTTAATTAGCGGGGATTATGTTCCATTGCATCAAATACCTGCTATATCCTGGGGCGTGATCGTGTATATGGTCATTGGAGGATCTGTATTTGCTTTTATTTCATTCATTTATAGCATGAAGCACTTGAAATCGTCTATTGCTTCCTTATATGCCTATATCAATCCAATTGTTGCGATATGGGTAGGCTCAATTTTATTAAATGAGCAAATGACCTGGAACAATATTGTAGGAACCGTATGCACGTTAATTGGCGTATACTTGGTCAACAAAAGCTTAAAGGATCAAAAGGATCCGGTGAATGCGATTTCAGATGCCGACGCCATGTAATTTTTTATGAACTTATTTCTTGTTCTTTTCTTTCCAAAGTTGATTGAATGTCTTTGACGGGAACTGTAAAGGAGTTCTTTGTTTTGCCCAACCTTTAAATATTTTATTCACTACCCAATTCTTAATCGTTCCATTTCCTTGATTCATTAAGACCCTATTCAAAGACGCCTGTTTCCAAATCTTCCATGCAAATTCTTCGGAAAAACTACTTTCTCCAGCCACAACGGACTCCCTTCTGTTTTCCAATAAAAGCTCATGCAGGTTTATTTTAACCGGGCAAACTGCAGTGCAATTGCCGCATAAACTCGATGCAAAACTTAAATGTTTATAATCGTGCATGCCTCTCAAGTGAGGTGTAATGACACTGCCGATTGGCCCACTATAGGTTGTTTCGTAAGCGTGTCCTCCAATATTTTTATAGATAGGGCATGCATTTAAACAAGCCCCACAACGAATACAATAAAGTGCTTCTCTGCTCTTTGCATTGGCCAGCAAATTGGTTCTCCCATTGTCTAGCAAGATCACATACATTTCTTCTGGACCATCTTGTTCATCTGTTTGTTTAGGCCCACTGATGATACTATTGTACACGGTGACCTGTTGTCCAGTTCCATAAGTGGATAATAAAGGCCAAAATAAACCTAAGTCAGTTACTGAAGGAATGACTTTTTCAATACCAACAATGACAATATATGTTTTAGGAAAAGCTGCAGAGAGCCTTGCATTCCCTTCGTTTTCTGTTAGTGCGATACCGCCAATATCTGACAAAATAAAATTAGCGCCGGTTACACCTATTTCTGCTTGTACATATTTCTCTCTCAAATTTTTTCTAGCCACTAAGGTCATTTCCTCAGGTGTCATATTGATATCCGTACCCAATTTTTCTGCAAATAATTTAGCGACATCCTCTTTGCTTTTGTGCATTGCAGGCGTCACAATATGATAAGGCGCTTCGCCGTCTAGTTGCTGTATGTATTCCCCTAAATCTGTCTCTACAGATTCCACACCAATGGATTCCAGGTAAGCATTTAGATGAATTTCTTCTGTCACCATGCTCTTGCTTTTCACCAAAGTCTTACATTCCTTTTTTTTACAGATAGATCCAATAAAATCAAGCGCTTGTTCACTATCTTCTGCCCAAAATACTTTTGCTCCTCGCTTTGTAATCTGTTCTTCAAATTGAGTAAGATATAAATCTAAGTGCTCGACTGCTTCCCATTTTTTATTTTTTGCTAATGACCTTACTTTTTCTAAATCATTGAACTGCATTTTACCCTTAGGCACAACGGCATTGTATTTCCCAATATTGAAATTGATTTTTTTTCTATGCGCAGTATCGATGGCCTTTTCGCTGCTTTTTTGATCAAATGATTCTGAGTAAATACTTTGCATAAAGACTTATTTATTCTCTAAATGTTTTGCAGAAGCTTCAAGTGCCTCATAAAATTCAGTTCCGTATTTTCTGATAATCGATTCTTTTAGGAAAACATAAGCAGGTACTTTCAACTTAACGCCAAGACTACAAGCTGCAGCACACAAATCTTCTCTTGGTTCATAGTTCATGTACTCAACAGATGGATCAGATTTACTTTGTTGTATTTTAATTGGGAATAAATGACAACTGATTGGCTTTTTCCATGGTATCTTGCCATCATTATAGGCCTGTTCAAAAGCACATTTGATGATATTCTGCTCATCCTTATAGCCATAGGCACAGATGCCTCCATTGATTGTAGGCGTCACCCATCCAAATTCTCTATCATATAAAAACTTACCCACCGTTTCGACTTCTTTGATTCCCTGCTTGGTCATGTAATGTTTTACGATTTCATAAAACTCTTTGACATATTCTTTTTCTTGATTTTCCAAAGGAGCACCCGCATCCCCATCTTCACAACAGCCTCCCTTGCATTTATTTAAATCACAAACAAATTGCTCCTCCACTACTTGGTCACTTACTAAAACATGGTCGATTATAATCATACTAAACGGATTAAAACAAAGGTATTACTAATTGATTAAGATTTCCAATGAAAGGTGTTGACAAGCTGTTTTAAGTCTTGGTATAAAAAATCAATCACCGGAGCAAGTGAGTCCGCATTTGGTGTTGTGTCAAAATAGAGTGCACCCCTTAAAAAATGACGACTAGAATCTGTGATAAAAAACTGATAAGGGCTAGCCACATCTCCACCCAAATGAAAAAACACCCCTTTAAGCCCTTCTGGGGTTTCAAAAGCCGAATCTTCAATAAAACTAGCTTTATTAGAATGGTTGTTGGCGAAATTGTATGCGTCACGAACCAATACGTCTAACTTGTCTTTTTGAACGGCATTGTAACTGATGTACAAAGTGGCATTGAGTGAAGGAAATTGCAGATTCATCCAGCCATTTTTTTGTTGGTCTATCCCATTGTAAGCCACTTTTGTATCTACGACTGCATAAGATGGGATATCAAAAGCATAAGGCAAATCATTGACTGCATTGGGCAAATATTGCTTCTTAGGAAGCGTAATAGCAGGATAGCCCGTCGCCTTTGGCGTAAATCTTGAATTACAAGCAGTCGACCCAAGTACGACCAACACAGACAAGATGAAAAAGAATTTATACATTTTCTTGACTGATAGCAGTGATAGGTGTAATAATAGACTGCACTTTATGAATTCTGTTTTTCTGTATCTCTAAAGCAGTGAAACTAAATTGTTTGTATTTGACAACTTGTTGGACTGCAGGAAATTCTCCAGCCAATTCGAGTACCAAACCTGCAACAGTATCACTCTCTCCTTTTACTGGATCAAAGAAATTAGATGGCATATCGATAAAATTACAAAAATCAATAATAGTTGTTTTGCCTTCTATGACATAATGAAATTCATCAATTTTTTTGATCATTGACTCTTCTTCATCAAACTCATCTTTGATGTCACCCACAATTTCTTCTAAAATATCTTCTAAAGTAATGATGCCGCTTGTTCCACCAAATTCATCAACCACAATAGCAAAGTGAATGCGTTTAGATTGGAATTCTTTTAATAAATCTTCGATCATTTTTTGTTCATGAACAAACAAAGGCGATCGAATTAATTTTTGCCATTGATACCCTGCTTCTTCTTGTAGATGCGGAATCAAGTCCTTGGTATGAATCATACCTACAATGGTATCTAGGTCCTCTTTAAATACAGGGAATCGACTATAATTATGTTCTTTTACACTTTCTAATAATTCATTGTAGGTGATAGTATCTTCGACTCCATATACATCTAGCCTTGTTTTCATGATTTGACGAACAGTGATATTCCCAAATTTTACAATGCCTTTTAAGATTTTCTTTTCGCTATCCAATTGATTAGGCGAAGTCGTCAATTCAATGGCATGATCCAACTCCTCCATACTATAAGTATTGCCAGTATCTTTTTGTGCTAATTTTTTTTCTATCAGGTTGGTGAATTTCACCATAAGACCACTCATGCTCGAAAAGATAAAATAAACCAATTGAATGATTCCCCCGAAGTCTTGAGCAAATCGAATATTATTTTGAGTCGCCATTACCTTAGGCATGATTTCGCCAAAAAATAAAAGCAATAAAGTCACCGCTAAAACTTTAACGATGAATTCAATGCCGGGAACCGGTATTTGGTCAAATATAAAAAGATGGTCAATTAAAATATTAGACACTAAGATGATACAAATATTAATAAAGCTATTAGCGATCAACATAGAAGTCAATAACTTCTTTGGATCTTCTAATAAGTCTACGATCCTTTTAAGTGGTCTGTGATTTTTTGTTTTTAATACTTGAATGTCTTTGTAAGACAAAGAGAAGAATGCGACTTCTGATCCCGCTATAGCAAAAGATAAAAAAAGCAAAGTAAAAAGCAGAAAAAGCAAACCTGCATCCTGTTGCATTTTTGAAATATCAAAATAAGTGGCTGCTAAAAATATAAACTTACTCGAGTGCGCTTCCATGGTGGAAAGTTACTAAAAAATCATTAATGATTTTTGGAAATGCATATTTAGACAATTGCTTAGGCTTTACCCACAAAGCATTTTGAAGCATTTTAGGCACTTTTGATAACTGAATACAAATAAATCTTGCTTCAATGGTCTGATGTGTCAAAAGCTGTTTATACAAGACTGGCTTGCCAGCGCCAATATATTTCCATTGATTGAGAGGGACAGCAAACTGATGCGTTAAAACGGATGCGATATAATGATCAGAAAATTCTGGCATACGGTCTTGTTCCATCATATAAAATTGGAATAATCCATTCCAGACATCGCCTTCACCTCTTTGTTGCAACATCCAGCTATCCTTAAATTTGAAGCAAAAGAAATCAAAATATCTTTTCTTTTTAGAGATGCGCTTAAGCTTGACAGGCAATTGATTGACTTTGTTAACGTTAAAAGCAACGCATTTTGAAGACAAGTTGCAAGCTACACAATCGGGATTACTCGGCTTACAAACAGTAGCGCCAAAATCCATGATTGCCTGATTGTACAAGCCTGCTTGGTCTTTTGGCAGATTTTGTTCTGCGATTAGATTGAATGTCGTTATCCCCTCTTTAGTGTCTGTAGGCGTTGAAACCCCATAGAATCTAGAAAGTACTCTAAATACATTTCCATCTACTACTGCATAAGGCAGATTAAAAGCAAATGAAGCAATGGCTGCAGCCGTGTAAGGCCCAATGCCTTTTAAGGCAAGTAGTCCATCATAGGTATTTGGAAAAACCCCTTTAGATAAATTAGAAATTTGTCTAGCAGTATGTAATAAATTCCTACATCGATTGTAATATCCTAGCCCTTCCCATAATTTAAAAACTTTTTCATCTTTCGCTTTTGCTAAATCTTGCACAGTAGGATAGGCTTTGATGAACTTTTCATAATAAGCCCATCCTTGATCTACCCTTGTTTGCTGTAAAATGACCTCGCTTAACCAAATTTTATAGGGATCGGATTCTCCTTTCCAAGGCATTTCGCGATGGTTCGCCGAATTGTTCCATTTTAGGAGCTGCTGGGTAAAATACGTAGACATTAGACGCAAAATTGCCTAAAAATAGGCAGAACACCCATAGTTTATTCAGAAAATAACTTAGAATTGATGCTTAAAATTATTATATATTTAATTAATGTTATATATATGAGCTTAAAATTATGTTAACAAATGAATAAAAAAAACGCTCATATAGTTGTAAAAAGTGAAAAATTCATTTATTTTTAGTACCAATAACCCCAAAACCAAACTCCATGAGAAAATCTGATCTCATCAATCAAATCTCTGAGAAAACGGGAATTCCTTAGGTTGATGTTTTAGTCACCTTAGAAACCATGTTCAAAGAAGTAAAAGAAAGTTTAGCAAATGGCCAAAATATCTATATTCGTGGCTTTGGTAGCTTTATTACTAAGAAAAGAGCCGCAA
>CALPLN020000075.1 GCA_943324415.2 Sediminibacterium ginsengisoli
AGCGGGGCTCTTCCTTCAGAAGAGTCAAATGTTTCACCAGACGTTAATTTACCGTGGTAATGCACTTGAATGGTATCCCCATTTTTTACTTGTTGCATATTGAATTTTTTAAATAAAGCACCTAGGGTGCAAAGGGCAAAAGTACTAAATTCTAGTTAACTTTGCACTATGAATGCCAGTCCAAGAATCGTATTTATGGGAACGCCAACTTTCGCAGTTGCCTCTTTAAAAGCCTTGTTAGATGCAAAAATGAACGTCGTAGGTGTTGTGACCGCCCCAGATAAGCCGGCAGGTAGAGGCATGCAATTACAACAAAGTGCAGTCAAGCAATTTGCATTGGAACATCATTTGCCTATCGCACAACCAGAGAAGTTAAAATCTCCCGAATTTTTTGAACAGATACAAGCATGGCAACCAGATCTTCAAATTGTGGTGGCATTTAGAATGTTACCAGAATCTATTTGGTCTTTCCCACCAATGGGTACACTGAATGTGCATGGCTCATTATTACCCAAATATAGAGGTGCAGCCCCTATCAATTGGGCGATTATCAATGGCGAAAAAGAAACAGGTGTTACCACATTTAGGCTGCAACATGCCATCGACACAGGTGATATTTTATTACAAGAGCGTATTCCAATTACACCTAATATGACTGCAGGTGAATTACATGATATTATGATGGAAGTTGGGGCCCAAACCCTTGTTAGGACTTTGAAAGGTATGATGGACCAAACCATTCATGCGATAGCTCAAAAAGACGAACTCGCGAGCTTGCATGCACCAAAAATATTTACAAAAGATTGTCAAATTGATTGGGAGCAACCAGTCGAGCAAATCCATAATTTAATTAGAGGACTTGCTCCTTTTCCTGGCGCATTCACTAAAGTGGATGGGAAAATGGTGAAATTATATAGCACTTCCATCCTTCATGAAAGTCCAAAAGAAATTAGTGGAAGTTTTGTAACGGACGGCAAAACCTATGCAAGATTTGCATGCAAGGATGGTTATATCGAATTAAGCGACATTCAATGGGAAGGAAAAAAGAGGATGCCCATTGCAGATTTTTTAAGAGGCTATAAAAAAGGATAGACCTATAAAGTAAACGCTTTTTCGAAATCAGCTTGTGGGGTAACGCCTACTTTTCTCCAAACTTCTTTTCCATTTTTATATAAAATAAAAGTAGGAAGATCATCAGCCTTAACTGATTTCATCACATCTATATCTTGGCCTCCATCTACTGCTAAAAAATAAAATGGTTTGATTGGACTTTGTTTCAATGCATCCATTACAGGTTGCATTTTTCTACAAGGAGGACACCAAATGGCACCAATATCCACTAACACATACTGATTGGATTGTATGATTTTTTCAAAATCTACCACACGCATTTGTACTGCGTTTCCTGTTCCTTCAACGGGCATTTGCTGCATACGCCAATTGCTCATGCCGCCTTCTAAATTCACAACTTGGTATCCTGCTTGCATTAAGGCTTCTTGTGCAGACGCACTGCGACCTCCCGACTGGCAGTAGATATACACCATTTTTGACTTATCTAAATGTTGGGTCCTGTTTTTAAATTCCTTAGGGTCCAACCAATTGGCTTGTAACGCATTGGCAATATGACCTGACTGATATTCTGCAGCTGTACGCACATCTAAAATTTGCGCTCCAGATGCAGCAATCGCTTGACTAAATTTTGAAGCATTGATCGTTAATTCTATAGATGAATTGACTTTTGCTGTTGGATTGTTTTGAGCGCAACTCAATAAAGTAGTTGTTAGAAAAAACAAACTAGTAAAACATTTTAGTTTCATATTTTTTTTTGAAGCGTTTCTAATACATTACAGACACTTGAAAGGTCTTGTTGGTCACACCCAAGATCGCAGCAGCTGCATCATTTAGTCGATACTGTATGGCATTGCCCATTTCAGGAAGTGCATTGATGACTTTGGCACATATACTTTTGAAGTCAGAAGTCGTAATTCTTACGATTGTTCCTACCGGTAATTCATTGGTTAGAATATAAAATTTATTGTCCTGCCACCCACTCATGCTTTTGAACACCGCAGCGGTTCCATTTAAAGTTTGAAAAGTTGCTGCTTTCTTTTGGCTTGAGAAAAAACTTGCGAAATATCCTTCATTTGCGACTTGACTTACTTGCACCAGATTCGTTTTCTGCACACTATCTTTAATCCTAGATTGCTCTTTGTTTTGTGCAATCATTTCCCACTGAGCAGTTCTAACAACTGGCGCTACACGAACGGTCGATTTCTTAGATCTAGCACTCTTTTTTTTCCCTTTTGGATATTTTCTTGAACTAGATTTCTTCTTAGTGCCTTTTTTTGATTTAGAAGATTTACTAACCACCTTCTTTTTGCCAGTCGTTTTTTTTGTCGTCTGACCCTTTTTGGTCGCAGATCTAGCCTTTGCACCGATGGCATCCGATTGGCTAAATAGACCAAAAGCTAGAATCAAGTATAAAATTAGCTGCTTCAAGGAGGACAAATTTACAAAATCTAATTGCAAAAAAAGATATAAAATTATTTATTAAATTATTATACTATATATAAAACTTAGTAATTCAATATTCTCCAAGAATTTGGGTAATAATTATTTAATCGATTGGGGAGTATTTTGACCCATCCTAATCGACAATTCATATAACTAATGCTATGCCACCCCTTTGGGCCATTCAATTGAAAATCGGCTCTTCTTAAAAATTGTAAAGCATCTGATAGCTCAACCGAAATATCGGGATAGGGCATTGTAGACCATTGACTCATCGCTAAATCATGGGCAGGAACCAGATCCACCCCTTTTAGTGCGCCTATCCTCATTCCCATTTTCTTTACATAGAGCTTCGCCCTGATCGTTTGCAAGTCGGAATAACAATGTTCTTGCAAGGCGATTATTTCATCTTGATGCTGAATACAAATCAACTGCTCAGGCAATCGATAACTTGTTTCTAAATTAGCTAGCTCTTTTTTGGATAAGGTAGCAAACTGAAAAGGCGTTGAAAATTGACTTATATACTCCGCTTTTTGTTTTTGAAAAACAGCAATAAAAAATCCTTCCCCTTTTATTTTATCTGGATAAAATCTGAATCCTTGAGCTTGATGTTTTGGGCTTATTGTGGTCACAATCTGTGTCAATGATGGAACTTGAATCGTAACCGATTGCATCCCATCCATTGATGCAATAAAATCCATGATCTTTTCATCTTCCTCAAATGAATAAGAACATGTAGAATAGATATAATAGCCTCCATCTTGCAAGGCAGCAATACTTTCTTCTATAATACGCTCCTGCCTTTGACTACAATGCAACACATTCTCTTCACTCCATTCCTGTATTGCTTGCGGATCTTTTCTGAATAATCCACTTCCGCTACAGGGAGCATCTGCAATGATGAAATCAAAAAAATTAGGCAATGCTTTAAAGTGACTTGGGTCATTTTGCGTAACTACAATTCGATCACTCCCCCAGCGAATACAATTCTCTTCTAGTATGGCATTTCTTGATTTGATTGTTTCGTTTGCAACTACTAATCCGTTTTTAAAATAATTGGCTAACAATGTCGTCTTGCCACCTGGTGCAGCACAAAGGTCCAACACTTTATAATATTTTTCCGTATCTGCTAATTGGCTAATGATGGTGTGCAAAAACATACTACTTGCTTCTTGCACATAATAAGCACCAGCATGCCACAATGGATCCACTACAAAACTTGGCCGACCACTTAAATAATATCCTTGTGAACACCAGTCAATTGGCGTCATCTTATTCATAAAGGGATGAGTTGCAAGATCGAATGATTTAAGTTGATTCAATCGGACAGCTGTAAAATCTGCAGGGACTTGATGCGTCTTAACAAATGACTCTTTGTTAAATCCTGGCAGGCCTTCTAATGATGTTATGAATTTTTCTGGTAACAATGAATGGTATTAATAACGTATGATAAAATGTTCTTGCTCTATTTGTTCTTCTCTGCAAAACAGGATCCCAATATTAAACAAATCAATTGTCAATCTAACATTTGCGTGTTGCTTTAATGCATTCCAAGCAGCTTCCATATTCGAATCAGTATGAATCCCGTGCAGTATCATCCAAGAATTAGCATGCATTTTATCTAATAACATTGTGGCGTTGTCAAGTATCGCAGCTTTGGGTAAACCTTCCGCTATAAATGCCATATCAACTGATTCATTATTTATGGACTCCTCCATTTGCTTTTTGCTTCCACTCACAGAAATGACGGATGGATTGAATTTTTGCACGAATCGCGCAATGAGCAGTTTTATTTTTAGAGGTAAGGGAAACACAGTTGCGCGTTCCATCTGACTTAAGATTTTTTTTACTTGAGGGTTTTTTTTGTCAATTTCCGCCATTGTGCTTGTTGCATTCAGCTGTTCTTGAATGAGTTTAAACACAAAAGGGGAATGAATTCCATGTCCCTTTGAATTGGCCGCTACAAAATAATATTGAAGGTATTTAAGTAAAATGATTGGAGTAGAATAACGCATTTATTTTCTTTTCCAACATTCAAAATCAAAATCATAGGGATGTTTTGCATCTGCGATATTTGGATAACTATACGCTAACTCCCATTGATCATCCATGACAGGGAATAAGGTATCTCCATCAATCTGCGTATGCACCCTAGTCATATAAATTGTATCCGCAATAGACATTGCCTCTTGATAAATCTGCCCACCACCAATGACAAACACTTCGGCATATTGCTCACGTTCTGCTAATTGTATTGCCTCAGAAATAGAACCAACTACTTCTGTTTGATCGTAATGAAGCCCTTCTTGCTTGGTTAAAATAATATTCAATCTTCCCGGCAAAACACGTTTACCCAAAGATTCAAAAGTCTTCCTGCCCATAATCACAGGCATCGCCCATGTGGTGTCTTTAAAGAATTTCATATCCTTAGGGAGATGCCAAAGCAATTGATTGTCTTTGCCAATCATGTGGTTATCGGATGCGGCTACAACTAAGGATACTTTCATAGATAATGGATTATACCGCCACTGGTGCTTTAATACCAGGATGACATTCGTAATTTTCTAAAGTGAAATCTTCATACTGAAAAGCGAAAATGTCTTTAACAGCTGGATTAATTTTCATCGTTGGAAGCGGGAATGGTGTTCTACTTAATTGTAATGTAGCTTGCTCCATATGATTGTTATATAAATGCACGTCACCAAAGCTATGTACAAAATCACCGTATTGTAAATCACAAACCTGCGCAATCATCATCGTTAATAATGCATAAGAGGCGATATTAAAAGGCACTCCTAAAAACACATCTGCACTTCTTTGGTAAAGTTGACAACTTAATTTGCCATCTGCCACATAAAACTGAAATAAATTATGACAAGGCATCAAGGCCATTTTAGACAAGTCCCCCACATTCCAGGCACTTACAATTAATCTTCTGCTATCTGGTGTTTTTTTGATTTGCTCAATCAATTCTGAAATCTGATCAATCACAACCCCATTGGGCGCTTCCCAACTTCTCCATTGCTTACCATAGACCGGACCTAGATCCCCGTTTTCGTCAGCCCATTCATCCCAAATACGAACACCATGGTCTTTTAAATATTGGATATTCGTATCCCCTTTTAAAAACCAAAGTAATTCGTGGACAATACTTTTTAAATGCAATTTCTTTGTGGTGACTAAAGGAAATCCTTCGGCTAAATTAAAACGCATTTGATAGCCAAAACAGCTTTTGGTACCTGTACCAGTACGATCTGTTTTTTCTGTCCCATGATCAATAATATGTTGGACTAATTGTAGATATTGTTGCATGCTGCAATTTACAACAAGAGGGCTAATTTAGTGGATTATTTTGCTTTTCTTCTGGCAATTTCCTGTCTAATCAAGAGCAATTCTCTATTTGTCTGGCCATTCACACTTGAATTTTCTTGTGCTCTACGCATTAAATAAGGAACCACATCTTGCAAAGGACCAAATGGCAAATATTTACTCACCTTATAGCCTTCCGATGCCATATTGAAACTAATATGATCACTCATGCCGTATAACTGAGAAAAGTGAATGTGCGCATGGTTATTGGGCAAGCCTTTAGTCTGCATGAATTGAGCACATTTTAAATTACTCTCCTCGTTATGGGATGCCAAGATCAATGCAATCTGATCTAAATGATCTAAACAATACAATACAGCTGCATCAAAATCTGCATCCGTTGCCGACTTATCTGACTGAATAGGGGAAGGATAACCCATCTTCTCTGCTCTTGCTCTTTCCTTCTCCATATAAGCTCCGCGCACCAATTTGGCACCTAAAGTGAAATTGCCTTCTGTTGCGATTTTGTGCGATAATTGTAAAAACTTTAAACGATCCGATCTATATAGTTGGTAAGTGTTGTACACGACTACTTTTCCTTTATTGTATACGCCCATCAATTCAATCGCTAAGCGATCAATCGGGTCTTGAATCCAGGTTTCTTCTGCATCAATTAATATACCAACACCATGCTCTTGTGCGACATCGCAAATGGCATACATTCTTTCTCTGAGGCGATTCCAAGCAACGTCATCCGATTCGCTATCATGAATACCGCTCCTCAATCTTGGCGCTTCATTCAGGCGTTCAAGTAAATGCATGCTGGAAAGTCCAGTTAATTTTACACTAACAAATGGGACATTGTCTTGCGTTGCCGCAAATTCTATTGCAGCAATAAACTGTTCAGTCACAGCATCAAAACTAGCATCTCCCTCCTTGGCTTCCACACCATAATCTAAGATAACTTCTACGCCATAAGATCCAAGCATTTTAGTCACTCTAGCAGATTCTTCCAAGGTCTCTCCTCCCACAAATTGATTAAAAATAGTACTGCGAATCAATCCATTAATTGGCAATCCAGACTTCATTAACATCGGCGTTAATCGAGTTCCTAGTGATACAATCCAAGGATTTTGTATCACTGTAAAAAGCCATTTAGCTTTATTTAAATCTGTGTCCGACTTGTACGCAAAAGCGTTTTGTGTATTATTTAAAGATAGGTTCATGCTAACATTCATTCGTATCGCAAATATCGGTACTATTCACTAGTTTTCAAAGTTTTAAATCGCTTGATGATTGAATGGCTGTAATACCATTTCACTAACCACACCAGAGCTTGGTTGTTGACATAAAAACCAGATAGCTCTTGCAGCTTCTTCTGCCACCACCATTTTATCTCTCTGAACTCTTAAGTCAATGGTATCCCAGAATGGAGAATCTACTCCACCTAAATACAATTGTGTGATTCTTATTTCTGTGCGTTTTAGTTCTTCTCTTAAAGAATGCATCATGCCCACTAATGCATATTTACTTGCACAGTAAGCAGCAGCACCCGCCATTGGGACTTTGCCCAAAATACCCGGTATATTAATGATTAAGCCTTTTTTAAGCTCCATCATTTTAGGCAATATTGCTTGAATGGTTTCAAAACTACTCAACGTATTTACCTGAAAAGAAGTTTGCATTTCTGTAGTAGTCAGCTTGTCAAAAGATTTGATAATCCCTATTCCTGCTGCATTGATGAAAATGTCAAAAGCAAAATCCAATTGTCTTAATTGGTTCGTGAATTGATGCACTGCAGTTGAATCGGCTAAGTCTACTTGAAAAAAACGATCTGAACTCAAACTCAAATCCGAAGCCAATTGATTTAGTTTGTTGGCGTCTCTACCTGCCAACCAAAGTTGTGCACCGCTTCCGTGTAATAGACTGGCTAACTGTGCACCTATGCCGCCAGTTGCGCCCAATAACAATACTTTCTTTTGCTTTAAACCTTCCATATCAAGTGATTTTTATCATAACAATCAGTTTAGACAAATTGTTCAAAATAAGTATATTTATACCCATTATGAAAATCATCGAAACGACCATCTACCAGTTTAAAATTCCAATGATCCCTTTTACGATTGCCACAGGCACAATGGAATATGCTCAAAATGTATTGATTCAAATTAAAACAGACGAAGGTATTACAGGCATCGGAGAATGTTCGGCATTCCCTATGATCGTAGGCGAGACCCAAATAAGTTGCTATAACAATGCCAAAGATTTCGCATCGTTTTGGAAAGGCAAAGACCCATTGGATATACCACAAAGGTTGAGGGAGCTTGATTTAGTGATTGCCGGAAACAACACAGCAAAAAGTGCATTTGATTTAGCCCTATATGACATTGCAGCAAAAGCCGCTAACCAACCCCTCTATCAATTTTTAGGCGGTCGTCAAAAACCCATTGAATCAGATTTGACCATCGGCATTGGATCCCCCGAAGCAATGGCAGCACAAGCCTTAGAGTTTGTTAGCAAAGGCGTTCGCATGATTAAAGTGAAATTAGGTAAAGCTCCTAAGGAAGACGTGGAGCGTATTCGACAAATTAGAGCAGCAATTGGAACAGACATTCAAATCAGAATAGATGCAAACCAAGGATGGGCCAAAGAAGATGCATTAGACGTACTCACACAATTAGCTCCCTATAAAATAGAATTCTGCGAACAACCTATGCATAAATATTACGATGATTTTCTTCCTGCACTCTGCGCTAAATCACCAGTAAAAATCATGGCAGACGAATCCGTCTTTACGCATCATGACGCCAGAAAACTAATTGCCAATCAAGCCTGTCATTCAATCAATATTAAATTTTCTAAGAGTGGTGGCATCCAGGAAGCAATCAAAATTCATGATATAGCAAAAGCCAATCATATTCCTTGTATGATGGGAGGGATGTTGGAAAGCAGGGTCGCATTAAGTGCCAAAATGCATTTTGCAATGGCCATGGACAATGTGCATTTTTACGATATGGACACCTGTTTGATTGGACATACAATAGATCCAGTCATTGGAGGGGTGCAATTCAATGGGATGCACTTAAGCATTGGCGAACAAGCTGGA
>CALPLN020000076.1 GCA_943324415.2 Sediminibacterium ginsengisoli
AAAAATATGACCTTTGCTTATTGGACGTAATGATGCCCAATGTAGATGGATTCACTTTGGCCGAAGAAATTAGAGATATTGATCCTGATGTGCCATTGTTCTTTTTAAGTGCTAAAACCCTAAAAGAGGATATCCTACAAGGATACCGACTAGGTGCAGATGATTATATCACTAAACCATTTGATAGTGATGTATTGATGCATAAGATTAAAGCAATCATCAAACGCAATGAGGAAGACAATAAAGTCACTGATAATCTTGAATTTGAATTAGGCGCATATCATTTCAATCCAAAATTGAGAGAATTAAAATTCAAAGAAAATACACAAGTACTTTCTCCTAAAGAAAACGAGTTATTAAAAATGCTTGCAGAGCATAAAAATGATTTATTAACAAGAGAAAAAGCATTGAAAAAAATATGGGGTAGTGATACCTATTTCAATGGAAGAAGCATGGATGTGTACATTGCTAAATTGAGAAAATATTTAAAAGAAGATAGTACAATTGAGATTGTGAATATTCACGGCAATGGATTTAGATTGGTCGTGCAATAGAACGAATATAAAAAAACCTCCAACTGGAGGTTTTTTTATGCTTATCTAAAAAGTTCTGGATTGTCTCCAAAGCCTTGGCCTTTTTGCTTCCCAAGGTGCTCGTAGGCTTTATAAGTCACTTCTCTTCCTCTTGGCGTTCGCTGCAAGAAGCCCTCTTGTATTAAGAAAGGCTCATAGACTTCCTCAATGGTGCCAGACTCCTCTCCCACTGCGGTAGCAATAGTAGAAATTCCAACAGGTCCTCCTTTGAATTTTTCAATAATAGCAAGCAGGATACGATTGTCCATTTCATCTAATCCATGCTCATCTACATTCAATGCTTTCAATGCATGTTGTGTGATACCTAAGTCCACGATGCCGTCGTTTAAAACCTGTGCGAAATCTCTTACTCTTCTCAATAATCCATTGGCGATTCTTGGTGTCCCCCTACTCCTTCTTGCAATCTCACCAGCCGCACTTGAATCTACTTTTACATCAAGGATGCCAGCACTTCTTTCAATAATTTTTTGCAGTACCGTTGCAGGGTAATACTCCAATCTTGATTTGATACCAAAACGTGATAATAAGGGTGCTGTCAATAATCCACTTCTCGTTGTGGCGCCGACTAAGGTGAACGGATTCAAATTGATTTGAACTGTTCTTGCATTGGGGCCACTATCAATTAGAATGTCAATCTTATAGTCCTCCATGGCCGCATACAAATATTCTTCGACCACCGTACTCAATCGATGGATCTCGTCAATAAACAAAACATCATTGGGTTCTAGGCTGGTCAATAAACCCGCCAAATCACTTGGCTTTTCAATCACAGGACCAGAAGTCTCTTTGATCTGCACACCCATTTCATTGGCCACGATTCTGCTCAGGGTAGTTTTACCTAAACCTGGAGGACCATGGAATAAAATATGATCCAATGCTTCTCCTCTGAGCTTAGCAGCTTTAATAAAAATACTGATATTCTCTATCAACTGTGGCTGACCAGCAAATGCATCCATCACTGCAGGACGAATCGTATTCTCGAACTCTCTGTCCTGAGGTTGCACGTTTTGAAATGGTCTATCCAAGTTAGGGTTTGACATAGGTGATATTATTTTGAAGCAGGCATTGCCTTTTCCAATAAGTGCTTATATATAAATTGATTCTTTAAATCTGTAAAATGCTTTCCTTTTGCGCCACCCCATCCATGACGGCCTCCAGGATACAACATGAATTCTACTTGCTTACCTTGGTCTTGCAATGCGCTCAATAATTGAATGGAGTTTTGCATATGCACATTGTCATCCATAGTGCCATGTACCAATTGCAATACGCCTTTAAAATTTTTGATGTGCGTCATGACATTACCTGACTTATATCCTTCTGGATTTTCTGCAGGGGTATCCATGAATCGTTCTGTATAATGTGAGTCATATAATTCCCATGTGGTGACACTTCCGCCAGCCATCGCATGTGTAAATACAGATGAACCATAGGTTAATGCATAACAACTCATGTAGCCACCATAACTAAACCCAGTGATGGCGATTTTAGCAGGATCTGCTTGACCATGGGCGATAAACCATTTTGCCATGGTCATATAATCTTGCATTTCCCAATACCCAAGATTACGGTACATATAGTTCACCCCCTCTTTTCCAAAATGACCACTTGCACGGTGATCAAATGCCACTTGAATCAATCCTCCCTCTGCCCAATTTTCTTTCATTGGATTAGACGACCAACTATCCATTACCGTGCCTGCATTGGGCCCGCCATAAATACTTACTAGCAATGGATACTTTTTATTTGGATCCATATTTTTAGGCCAAGTCACCAAGGCGGGTAATTCAAATAAGCCATCTGCACTCTTAATTCGAATGAGCTCCGTTTTAGCCAATTGACTTGATACATCATTAGCTGGAGTGGCAGTTCCCAATACATCTACCGATTTCTTTTGGGTTTGGATGACCGCGATTTTAGTAGGTGTTTGGATATTGCTATACACTGATACAAAATGCTTGCCGTCTGGCGCTAGATAAACCTGAGCATTATTGAATTCACCAACAGTTAATCTTCTTTGATTTTTTCCATCAAATCCAATCGCATACAAATCAATTCTAGCACTATTTTCTATTCCTCTAGCAGTGAAATAGATGGTCTTATTTTTTTCATCAATTTGACGAATGCCCAATACCGTAAATTTACCAGTTGTGATGGGGTATTGCAATTTACCCTCCATATCATACATATACAGTTGATTCCAGCCACTCGCGTCTGACTGCGCTATGTATCCTTTATTGTTCGGGATAAAATTGATTCTACCTCCATTTTTATCTCCTAAATCAATCCATGTTTTTTGATATTCGGCATACACTGTTTTTTTTGATCCAGTGTTCATATCCAATTCATGTATTTTAAGGTTGTTCTGTCCACGATCCATCCAACTCAACCACATACTATTGTTATTTGGATTCCAAATTGGCCAACCAAAATATTGATCTTCTGCTTCATTGAAATCAGCCCATGTAATTGCACCGCCATTTGGAGAAGTCCATCCAATTTTTACAGTAGGATTGGAATCGCCTGCTTTAGGATACCTTGTCTCTTCTACAAAACCGTGCTGGCCTTCACTATTGTAAATAGGGAACATTGGCACTTTACGCTCATCAAAACGCATGAATGAAATGTACTTACTATCAGGGCTCCACCAGAATGCACGATACTGAGTAACACGGCCAAATATTTCTTCAAAGTAGACCCAGCTTGCATAGCCATTCAAGATACCTGTAGCGCCATCATTGGTAATGGCAACTTCCTTTTTAGTCAACAAGGATAAAGTGAATAAATTATTATTCTTGGTATACCCTACATAATTTCCATCTGGAGATAAAGTAGGATTTTTTTCTTCCGATTTATCAAAAGTCAATTGCAGCTCTGCTCCATTTTCTTTTAAATAAAGATCCCCGTTTTTAACAATGACCGCTTTTTCGGTTGGCACTGCATCTGCTGGCGCAATACTATATTGTTTTGACACAACATTGTAAATATAGTTTTTCGAAGTAGCGTCATCCCCTCTTTTCATATTCAACACAAGCTGTGTATTGTCTAGCCAACGCATAAATCTTGGCATACCATTTTGCACAGGTTGCGCAAATACTGAACTTATAAAATAACAAAGTACAACTGAAAGCGATATCAATTTTTTCATAAATTTTATTTTGAATTTAAACGACCACATTAATCATTTTTCCTTTTACGAATATGAGTTTTTTTACTGGTTTTCCTTCCATCCATTTTTGGATTAATTCATTGTCAAGTACAATTTTATGCACTTCTGCCTCTGATGCATCCAATGCTATCGCAATATTTGCTCTCACTTTCCCATTGATACTCACTGGATATTCTTTTGATGTTTCTGTCACATGTTGTGCATCAAAAATTGGAAAGTCAGCATCAATGACTAAACCTTGATTGCCCAGTAAGGCCCAAAGCTCCTCACTAATATGAGGCGCATAGGGCGCTAATAAAACAAGCACTTGTTCAAGGACTTCTTTTTTATGACAACCTAAGTCAAATAATTCATTCACACAGATCATGAAACCACTCACTGCAGTGTTGAAGCTATGACGCTCCGTATCTTCTTCGATTTTTTTAATTGTCTTATGCAGCACTTTTAATTCTGCTGGGGTTGCTTTTTCGTCTACCCACACCTTGCCCTTCATCTCGTCGTAAAATAACCTCCATAGTTTTTTCAAAAAACGATGCACTCCTTCAATTCCCTTCGTATCCCATGGCTTACTTTGTTCTACAGGCCCCAAGAACATTTCATACATTCTAAACGTATCAGCACCATATTTATTTACAAGATCGTCTGGGTTGACCGTATTGAATTTAGACTTTGACATCTTCTCCACTTCTACACCACAGATATATTTTCCCTCTTCTAATTCAAATGTTGCATGGGCATAATCTGGTTTCCATTTTTTGAAAGCTGCTGTATCTAATTCTACTCCATCCACAATATTGACATCCACATGCAATTGATCCACCTCCATTGTCTTTGCCAATCCTGCAGACACAAATACCTGTGTCCCTCTTTTACGGTATACAAAACGGGAGCTTCCCTGAATCATTCCTTGGTTTAACAATTTTTTAAAGGGTTCGTCAAAACCAATATGCCCTAAATCATACAATGCTTTGGTCCACATTCTGCTATACAATAAATGACCCACAGCATGTTCTGTCCCGCCTATGTATAAATCTACCTGACCCCAATAATCGCTTACTTTACGATCGCAGAATGCAGTTGTATTGTGCGGATCCATATACCTTAGAAAATACCAACTACTTCCAGCATAGCCTGGCATGGTATTGGTCTCAAAATGATTGGCTTTCCAATCTTCAATATTGGCCAATGGACCTTCTCCATCTGGACCAGGTCCATAGTTTTCGACTGTTGGTAAAAGTAAAGGCAATTCGCTTTCTGCTAAAGGATAAGCAATCCCATTTTTCCATTGAATTGGAAATGGTTCACCCCAATAACGTTGTCTACTAAAAGCGGCATCGCGCATACGGAAATTAACTTTCTTTTTGCCGATACCCATTGCTTCCAATTTTTCATTCACAATGGCGATGGCCTCTTTTTGAACAATCCCATTTAAGAATTCACTGTTGGTTAAGATGGCTTCCTTAGTTGGATTCGCAGCAGTTCCATCATATGCATCTCCGATAATATTGGTAATAGGGATATTAAAATGTTGTGCAAATTTAAAATCACGATCATCCCCACAAGGCACTGCCATAATCGCACCCGTTCCGTAACCAGCCAATACATATTCAGAGATCCAAATTGGAATGTGTTGTTGATTGAATGGATTAACTACATAGGCACCGGTGAAACAGCCCGTAATTTTTTTCTCCGCAATACGCTCACGTTCGCTTCTGCTTTTCACATATGCGATATACGCTGCTACTTCTTTTTCATGTGATGCAGGTATGATAGATTGGATCAACTCATGTTCTGGCGCGACCACTAAAAAATCTACCCCGAATACAGTATCAGGTCTGGTGGTATATACAGTGACTGTAGCAGTATGATCCGCTACTTTAAAATCAATTTCAGCTCCGTAACTTTTACCAATCCAGTTCGACTGCATCTCTTTCATTGCATCGCTAAACTGAATCGTATCCAATCCTGCCAATAAACGATCTGCATATTCAGTGATACGCAAATACCATTGACGTAATTTCTTTTTTTCTACCGGATGCCCCCCTCGCTCACTAAATCCATTGATCACTTCATCATTGGCTAAAACAGTGCCCAATGCAGCACACCAATTCACTTCGCCAAAGCCACAGAATGCCAAACGATATTGCATCAACACATCTTGTTGCGCTTTTTCATCCCAGCTATTCCAAGTCGCTGCTGTAAAATTCAATTGATTGTCGGCCGGACATACATGATGCACATTCCCCTCTTTTTCAAATGTGGCCACCAATGCCTCAATTGGATTGGCCTTGTTTAATTGACGATCAAAATAACTATTGAACAATTGTAAGAAAATCCACTGCGTCCATTTATAATAAGATGCATCGCAGGTTCTCACTTCTCTATCCCAATCATAACAGAATCCAATATTATCCAATTGGCTTCTAAAGTTGTCGATATTGTCATGGGTGCTTTTAGCAGGATGTACCCCATGTTCAATTGCATATTGCTCCGCAGGCAATCCAAATGCATCATAACCCATTGGATGCAATACATTAAATCCTTTCAATCTTTTGTACCTGCTATAAATGTCTGATGCGATATACCCTAAAGGATGTCCAACATGCAAACCTGCTCCACTCGGATAAGGGAACATATCTAAGACATAACATTTTGGCTTGTTACTTTCATTGGGAACCTGATATGCTTTTTGACTTTTCCAGCTTGTTTGCCATTTCTTTTCGATCGTCCTAAATTGATACTCCATCTGCTAAATTTTCTTAAAAATCTGTAATTATTCGGTTTTGAATCTGTCGGCCCATCCTACCCCCTATTTTTAACAAAAATGGGTATAATTCGACCTATGCAAATGTAAGTCTTTAGCGTTCAAAACCCTACATTTGCAGAGCGAACAAGTAAAATTTTAATGCTATGGCAGTATCCGGAAATGGATCTTTAAAGAGAAGCAAACCAAACTATATCTACAGCATTGTTGGTGTGGCCATTGTGTTGTTCATTATGGGTATTATGGGGTGGTTTTTCTTAAACCTCCACGCAATTGGAGACAACTTCAAAGAGGATATCAGAATCAGTGTTTACTTGAGGACATCTGACAAAAATACGGTTGGTAAAATACAAGCTTTTATTGCTGCAGCACCCTACGCTAAAAACGTAGAATATGTAGATAAGGAAAAAGCGAAGACCATTTGGAATAAGGAAAATAATGAGGATTGGTCAAAAATTTTAGACGTGAATCCTTTACCAGAAAGTATTGATTTTTTCGCCAAAGCAGATTTCGTAAATCCCGACAGCTTAGCTAAAATAAGCACAAGCATTGCAAGCGCATTTAAAGAGGATGTGGCAGATATTCAATATCCAAAAAGCTTAGTGACCAATTTAAATGAACGTGCCACTAAAGTTGGCTTGATTTTTTTAGTGATGTCAATTATTTTATGTGCTATTGTGATTATCAGTATTGACAACACTATCCGTTTAGCGATGTTTAGCAATCGCTTTTTAATTAAGACAATGCAAATGGTAGGAGCGACAAGAAGTTTTATATCCAAGCCGCTTGTGATTCGTGCCTTATTAAACGGCTTAATTAGTGCTTTGATTGCGATCTTTTTATTATTTGGGCTCATCCAATGGGCAAGTTCACAGTTCCCTCAACTACAAACTTTACAAGGCATAGGCAATAGTATCTTGTTATTCGGAGGACTCATCATCATTGGTGTAGGTATCTCTGTTTTTAGCACTTACCGAAGCGTTGTGAAATATTTAAAAATGAAATTAGACGAACTTTATTAATCTATTTATTATGAGTGAAAAAAATACAAAACGATCTTTAGACCTATTTGGCAAATCCAATTATATTTGGATGATCATTGGTGCAGTGTTGATTATTGCTGGCATGTTATTGATGTCGGGAGGCAAAAGCGCCGACCCAAATGTATTTAATGAAAATGAAGTGTATAGCTTCAGACGAATTACACTTGCACCACTCTGTATCATTGCAGGTTTTATTGTAGAAATATACGCTTTGTTCAAAAAAGCTTAAACTAGCTATCTACTTATTAGAGCGATGCCTGCATCGCTCTTTTTTTAATCCATACCATGAATACGATACAAACAATTTTAATTGCCATCATTGAAGGCATTACTGAGTTCTTGCCAATTTCAAGTACGGCGCACATGAAATTCGCCAACCCTTTTTTAGGGATTGCTGATAGCCCATTTGTAGACCTATATGAAATTGTAATTCAATTTGCTGCCATTCTTTCTGTAGTCGTGATTTATCGTAAAGAATTTTTCAACTTCAAAGAATACCGATTTTATTTAAAATTATTGGTAGCGGTATTGCCTGCATTGGTTTTTGGTGCCCTATTAAAAAAATACATAGATGCTGTTTTAGACAATCTATGGGTCATAGCTACAGTCATGGTAGTAGGCGGCATCGCGTTGATTTTTATAGATCGATATTTTAAAAAACAAGTGGATCCTAAAGACAACGAACCCATTCAATTTAAACAAGCATTTTGGGTAGGCTGTTTTCAGGTCTTGGCGATTCTATTCCCTGGACTAAGCAGAAGTGCTGCAACCATTATTGGTGGTTTAAGTCAAAAATTGAGTAAACAAGCTGCAGCAGAATTTTCTTTTTTCCTTGCTGTGCCAACCATGCTAGCAGCCTCAGCAAAAAGCACACTAGATGTATATCAAGACCATCCCGAAGTTTTTGTTTCAAGTAATTTATTGAATATGCTTATTGGTGGATTGGTTGCTTTTTTGGTGGCACTACTGAGTGTTAAATTCTTCATTCGATTTGTTCAAAAAAGAGGCTTCTCCCTGTTTGGCTGGTATCGTATTGCCTTAGGGTTGACAATGCTTGCCTGGCTCTTCCTTCAAAAAGCCTAATGGATTTAAAGATAGATTAGCAATTATTCGTATTTTGGGTGCAAACCCCTTGCAATATGCAAACTGCTTCTAAGAAAGTTATCAATAGTTGGGCGATGTACGATTGGGCCAATAGTGTCTACAGCCTAGTGATCACTTCGACCATTTTCCCCGCCTTTTATGAAGCTGTCACAAGTGATGGCAATGAACAAACTTTAATTGATAAGGTGAAGATAGGCCCATTTGAATTTGTCAATACCGCTTTGTACAACTATGCACTCGCAAT
>CALPLN020000077.1 GCA_943324415.2 Sediminibacterium ginsengisoli
ATTGGAATAAATAATAAATTTTTATCAGTGATATGCGGGAAGATCAGTAAGCCAACGGCTGCCATGATCAAGCAAATCACATGAATCATTTTTGGGCTCATTTTTTTTGCCAACCAAAGTAAAAAAAACGCAGACAAGAAAGTAACGATATTGTACCAGCCATTCACCAATCCAGACCAAGCTACAGCATCTTCATAAGCTGGATTGTTTTGATAGACTGTGGTATTCCAAACAGATTTCGCAATACTTTTTGATGCGTTTTGCCAGTAACAAAAAAGGGCATACCATTGAAATAAGTAGACCAATGCCAATTGCCACATCACTTTAGGCATATCTACAATTGCAGAACTAATTTCTTTGAATGGTGTGAAAATATTTATTTTCTCCGCTTTTAAAGCGGCAAGTTCTTCGGCTGTAGGAGGAATCTCAGGCGTTTTGAATACAGACCAGCCTACTGTTGCAATGGAACAAACACTACCTAAAAAGAAAGACGCGTAAACCCAATAAGGTAGGCTGCCAAAACTGCCTGGTATATGTTCTCTGAAAAAGTATAAAGAAATATTGGCAAGCGTAATCCCTAAGCCTGTAAAAAAACTTTGCGTTAAAAAACCTGAAGCATGTTGTTCACTTGGCAGTTTGTCAGCGATGAATGCTCTATAAGGTTCCATAGCAGTATTGTTGGCTGCATCCAAAACCCATAATAAACCTACCGCCATCCACAAAGCACTACTAAAAGGGTAAAGAAATAAACAGATGCTACATAATAAAGCACCAATTAAAAAATAAGGCTTGCGTCTCCCGAATCTTGGCGACCAGGTTTTGTCACTCATCGCACCAATGATGGGCTGAATTAACAAGCCTGTCATTGGACCTGCTAAATTAAGTAGGGGTATTTGGTCTGGACTTGCGCCCAACATATCATAAATAGGGTTTACAGCAGATTGTTGCAATCCGAAACTGTATTGAATTCCAAAAAAACCAACATTCATGTTGATGATCTGCGAAAAGGATAACCTTGGTTTAAAAGACATAATTGGGTATTTAAGCAATGCGTTCTCTAAATATAGTGATTTTGTCATTTTACCTAAATTTTGTGGCAGCTTAATTCCACATTTTAGGTCTATTTTTTTAGTGCAAACCTTTGCGCTTTGTATCTTTGCGATCATTCGATACTTTTACCCTATGTCCATTCAAATTCAATATCAAAAAGCACAAGTCATACAAGGCCTCAGATATCATTTTATCAAGCAATCTGAGATCAAAGGTTTAATGCTAATTGTAAATCTGTATGCTATTGTCACTGCGGTGTTATTGTTGTATAAAAAAATCAGGCCCGAGCTATTTTTGTTGGGTTCTTTGTT
Organism: Sediminibacterium ginsengisoli; assembly: GCA_943324415.2. Taxonomy (GTDB): domain Bacteria; phylum Bacteroidota; class Bacteroidia; order Chitinophagales; family Chitinophagaceae; genus Sediminibacterium; species Sediminibacterium ginsengisoli_C. Next base: position 1,362 of record CALPLN020000077.1, read on the forward strand.
ATGGATTGTGTTGATGGTGTTTTTTTGGTATCTCTTGCCTTGGCTGTTTTATAGAAGAACCTTATTGTTTAAACAAGACTGGGTTTTTAATTTCAATCATACAGGTGCCAGTATTGAATCAGACAATGGAAGGGCGGAATGGGCTTGGTCCGAAGTGACTCGTTTTTTTGAAAGCCCTTTATTTTTTCATGTCTATTTTGCACCAAAATCCTTTTTCATCCTTCCTAAAACGCATTTTAGCTTCGAAGAACAGCAGTTAATTAGAAGCTATTTCAAAAAAAATTAGCAATTGTTAGTATTTCCAGGCTCATTTAGGCCTTAAATAGCCTTAAAAAAGCAGATATTACAGAAGATTGTAAAATGTGAAAACAAAAAAGCAAATAAACTATTGGTATTTTAACAAAAAGTATATTTTTGCCGCGTAAACAAAAACCTTTTACAATGTCAGACATCGCAACTAGAGTTAAAAAAATTATCGTTGACAAATTGGGTGTTGATGAAGCAGAAGTTACAAACGAAGCTTCATTTACAAATGATTTGGGCGCGGATTCATTAGACACAGTGGAATTAATCATGGAATTCGAAAAGGAGTTCAACATTTCTATTCCAGACGAACAAGCAGAAACTATTACTACTGTTGGTCAAGCTGTTGCTTATTTAGAAGAGCACGCAAAATAATAAATACTATTATTTTAGAAGCTGAACCTTCGGCATATTTAATCCGCCTTTTTGAGCCTTGCTTTAAAGGCGGATTCTTATTTTAAAAACATTTCACATGCAAGCTAGACGTATTGTAGTTACAGGAATCGGTGCCCTTACTCCTATAGGGAATAATGTAGAAACGTATTGGAACAATCTAATTAATGGCGTTTCTGGTGCAGATATGATTACGCAATTTGATGCGTCTAAGTTTAAGACAAGATTTGCATGTGAAATCAAGGGCTTTGATCCTACCGAATTCATGGATCGTAAAGAAGCTAGAAAACTAGACCGTTTTGCACAGATAGCATTGGTAGCAAGTGATCAGGCGGTGTTGGATGCGGGTATTACAAAAGACAATGTGGATCATGATAGAGTAGGTGTGATTTTCGCAAGTGGTATTGGAGGCTTAACCACGTTCACAGAAGAGGTAACGAATTTTGTGCATGGGGATGGCACTCCGAGGTTCAATCCTTTCTTTATCCCAAAAATGATTTTGGATATTGCAGCAGGACAAATTTCGATGAAACATGGATTTAGAGGACCAAACTATGCTGTTGTAAGTGCTTGTGCATCAAGTACAAATGCGATCATCTCTGCAATGGACAATTTAAAACTAGGAAAAGCAGATATTATTATCACTGGCGGATCTGAATCAGTGATTGGTGTTGCGGGTATGGGTGGATTCAACGCGATGAAGGCAATGAGTGAACGCAACGATGATCCAAAAACAGCCAGCCGTCCTTATGATAAAGACCGTGACGGATTTATCATGGGCGAAGCGAGTGGGGTGTTGGTATTAGAAGAATTAGAGCATGCGATTCGTCGTGGTGCAAAAATATATTGTGAAGTAGTGGGCGGCGGCGCTACAGCAGATGCCTATCACTTAACAGCACCACATCCAGAAGGGTTGGGCGCAAGAAACGTGATGAATGCGGCATTAAGAGATGCAGGCATGCAGGCCAATGAAATTGATTATATCAATACACATGGAACTTCAACACCATTGGGGGATATTGCAGAAGCAAAAGCCATCACAGAAGTGTTCGGAGAACATGCGTATCATTTAAATATTAGCTCTACTAAGTCAATGACTGGTCATTGCTTGGGTGCTGCAGGTGTGATTGAAGCCATCGCTTGTATTCAAACAGTCATACATGATATCATCCCTCCAACAATCAATCACTTTACAGATGATCCAGATTTAGATCCACGCTTAAATTTCACTTTCAATAAAGCAGAAAAACGCGTTGTCAATGCAGCTTTAAGTAACACATTTGGTTTTGGTGGTCACAATGCTTGTGTGATTGTTAAGAAATACAAAGCTTAACAAAGCATCTCGTGAAACGCTTATACCATCTAATTTTTTCTTTCAGGAAATCTGAATTCGAAAAAAGTGTCTACCTATTGATTGGCTATCGAACAACAAAAATGGTGTTATTTCATACGGCATTGAATCATCGTTCAATTAAAGACAATCCGTCTGAGAACAATGAAAGAATGGAGTTTTTAGGGGATGCAATTATTAGCTCTGTTGTTGCTGAATACCTATTTAAAAAGTATCCCTATAAAGGAGAAGGCTTTTTGACCGAGATGCGAAGTAAGATGGTCAATAGGCAACAGTTAAATCATATTGCCATTCAGATGGGATTGAAAAGAATGACGCGCTTTAATAAATTAGATGGAGGATTAAAGAGCAGTCAGATCTTTGGCAATACGCTAGAAGCCTTAGTGGGCGCCATTTACCTTGATAAGCAATATAATTTTACAAAAAAGTGGATCATTGAAAAAATGATTCAGCCTTATTTGTTCATGGATGAATTGGAACAGATAGACATCAATATTAAAAACAAAATCATCGGCTGGGCATTGAAGCAAGGAAAGCAAATTGATTTTGTTTTAGCGGATGAAAAGTTGGAAGGAAGGAGAAGATTATTCACCATTGATATTGTCATAGACGGCGAAGTGATCACTTCTCAAAAAGGGTACACAAAAAAAGACGCGAGTCAAATTGCAGCACAAAAAGCCATCGAGATTTTACAAATTACCTAGAACGTTTATACTTGAGTTTGGCAAAGTTCAATCAAGACGCCATTGGTGTCTTTTGGATGAACAAAGCAGACCCATTTTTGATCGGCCCCCATTTTTGGCACATCATTGAGTAAAGTGAAGCCTTCATTTTTCAACCTTTCCATTTCGGCTTGAATGTCAGGAACTTCAAAAGCAATATGGTGTAATCCTTCCCCCTTTTTAACTAAAAATTTAGCAATGACTCCATTGGGATCTAAGCTTTCTAACAATTCGATTTTGGCTCCATTCTGTAGAAAAAAAGCGGTATCTACCTGCTCTCCAGCGACTTGCTCTGTTTTGTAGCATTTGCTGCCAAGTAGGCGTTCATACAAAGGAATACTTGTTTTTAGGCTATTCACTGCAATGCCAATATGGTCCACCTTATAATCCATCTGTACTTGTTTTACGAATTGGGAAAAAATTGCCGCCTAAAGCTAACGAAATCCTACATATTGATGTTCAATCTTTAACTTTGTGGTCTTAGACAAATATAAAATAGAACTATGTTAAAATTACCAATTTATCTTGACCATAATTCAACTACCCCAATGGATCCTAGGGTTTTGGAGGCAATGATTCCTTATTTCACTGAAAATTTCGGAAACGCAGCAAGTAGGAACCATTCTTTCGGATGGCATGCAGAGGAGGCAGTAGATTATGCACGTGAGCAAATCGCTCAATTAATTGGTGCAGATCCAAAAGAAATCATCTTCACTTCAGGTGCAACAGAGGGAGACAACTTGGGTATCAAGGGTGTGTACGAAATGTACGCAAGCAAGGGCAACCATATTATCACTTGTACTACGGAGCATAAAGCGGTGTTAGATACTTGTAAGCACTTAGAAAAATTAGGTGCAGAAGTAACGTATTTAGAAGTACAACCTGACGGTTTGATTGATTTAAAAGAATTAGAAGCCGCAATGAGACCAACCACGATCTTGGTTGCTATCATGTATGCAAATAATGAGATTGGTGTAATACAACCAGTTAAGGAAATTAGCGCAATTGCTAAAAAACACGGTGCATTGTTCTTTACAGATGCGGTACAAGCAGTTGGCAAAATACCGGTAGATGTGAATGCGGATGGCATCGACTTGATGGCTTTTACAGCGCACAAAATGTACGGACCTAAAGGCGTTGGTGCATTGTATGTTCGTCGTAAAAATCCAAGAGTAAAAGTAACTGCACAAGTAGATGGTGGTGGACACGAGAGAGGAATGCGTAGTGGAACCTTGAACGTGCCAGGTATTGTTGGTTTTGGTAAAGCATGTGAATTAGCAAGAGTAGAAATGGCTGCTGATACAGCGCGTATTTCTAAATTAAGAGATAAATTAGAAAATGCATTAAAGCAAATCGACGAGTCTTATGTGAATGGAAATCCATCACACCGTTTGCCGCATGTAAGCAATATTTCTTTCAAATACGTAGAAGGTGAAGGTTTGATGATGGGCTTTAACCAAGACATCGCATTGTCTTCTGGTTCAGCTTGTACCTCAGCTTCATTAGAGCCTAGTTATGTTTTGAAGGCTTTAGGCTTAGGGGATGACTTAGCACATAGTTCATTGCGTTTTGGCTTAGGAAGATATACTACAGAAGAGCAAATCGATTTTACAATCAAAGCGGTAACTGATACTGTGTTGAAATTAAGAGAGATGAGCCCATTGTGGGAAATGTTCAAAGAAGGAATCGATATTGATTCAATTCAATGGGCGCATCACTAAAAAATGTGGTCACTAAAAAGTGCAGCATTAATAATTAACAATTAAAAATTTACGATCATGGCATATTCAGATAAAGTAATCGATCATTATTCTAATCCTAAAAATGTAGGAACATTAGACAAGTCTTCTAAAACAGTGGGTACCGGTTTAGTGGGTGCTCCAGAATGTGGCGACGTAATGCGTTTGCAAATCGAAGTAGATGACGCTACTGGTATCATCACAGACGCAAAATTCAAAACATTCGGTTGTGGTTCTGCAATTGCTTCTTCTTCTTTAGCTACAGAGTGGTTAAAGGGTAAATCAGTTGACGAAGCGGTTAAAATCGACAACATGGATTTAGTAGAAGAATTAAATTTGCCTCCAGTTAAGATTCACTGTTCAGTATTAGCAGAAGATGCTATTAAAGCAGCAATCAATGACTACCGTTCAAAAAATGGTTTGGAGCAATTGGTATTTGAAGAGCGTATTCACTAATTGACAACATGAGCGAAGTATTAGAAAATACCATTTATGTCAGCGAAAAGGCAAAAGCAAAAGTGAAACAACTTATGCTGGATGCTGGAGTCTCTGAAGACCCTAGTTATTTCTTAAGAGTAGGTGTCGTGGGCGGAGGCTGCTCTGGCTTAAGTTACAAACTTGATTTTGACAACGAAATCAAGCCAATGGATCAAGTATTTGAAGACAACGGTGTAAAAATTGTTACAGATTTAAAAAGTTTTCTATACTTAGTCAATACAGAGTTAGAGTTTTCAGATGGATTGAATGGGAAAGGTTTTTATTTTAACAATCCCAATGCGAGTAGAAGTTGTGGATGTGGCGAGAGTTTCGCAGTATAGCTATAAAGCTTTTTTCGAAATCCTTGTTTAACTATTTATATTAAGTGCCTCAGTTTATACTGGGGCATTTTTTTTAGTAGCTTTGAGCCATGTGGGCAATATGTAAAAAAGAGTGGGCACATTATTTCGGAAGCTTATCTGGCTATCTGATTATCAGTTTTTATTTACTGGTGAACGGGGTGATGCTCTTTGTGCTTCCCAATTTTAATGTATTAGATTTTGGCTACACTAGTTTACAAGTTTACTTTGATTTTGCGCCATGGATTTTAAGCTTATTGATCCCGGCAATTACGATGAGGAGTTTCTCCCAAGAGTATCAACAAGGCACCTATGAAATTTTAAAGAGTCTACCAATTACGACTAGGTCTATTTTGATCGGGAAGTATTTAGGAGTGGTCTCCATCACGGTGGCAGCAATTCTTCCCACGTTTTTTTATGCGATTGTGTTAAATGCCCTTAGTGCAGTGGGTGGCATTGATTGGGGAGCAACCATGGGCGCTTATATTGGCTTACTTGCCCTAGCTGCGGTGTATGTGGCAGTAGGCGTTTTTGTTAGTAGCACGACAAAGCATACGGTCATTGCTTTATTGGCTGCTGTTTTAATTTGCATTTTCTTATATAAAGGGTTTGATTGGATTTCGGAGTTTAGTTTTTTCCAAAATGGCTACGATTATTATATTCGTCAATTAGGGCTTTCGGCGCATTATCAAAATTTAAACAAAGGAGCAGTTGGCCTACCCGACATCTTGTACTTTAAAACCATCCTCATTTTATTTGGTTTAGGTGCGATTGAGCAGTTGTCCGGAAAGTTCAAGTATAGCTGGGTGTTGTTCGTCTTGATTTTATTGAATTACCTAAGCCATGTCTATCCATTACAAATAGATTTAACCAAAGACCAGCGCTATACCATTAGCAGTCAATCCGAAACATTGATACAGGAAGTGAATCAGCCAGTTAAAATACATTTTTATCTTGGAGGTGAATTGCCGGCGCATTATAAAAAATTAGAACTAGCTACAACGCAGTTGCTTGATAAATTACAACAGCTCAACCCCAATTGGATTAGTTGGGAGCAAACAGTACCAGGCGAGCTGTTCAAAGACAGTGCCTTGATGATTTTTTATGATAGTTTGCAAAAGCAAGGTTTGCCAATTGATCGTTTTCAAAATACAGCCACGATTACAGATAAAAAGTTGGATCAATTATTGGTGCCGGGTATCTTGATCGAGGTGGAAGGACAAAAACCCATCGCCATTGATTTAAGAAGTAGCAAGCAATTTTTTAAGCCATACAATATCGTTAAGGATTTGCCCGAAGTGGATGTAGAAGCGAGCTTCAATGCTGCCGAAGCACTTTTGGAATATAAAATCATTCAAGCCATCTATTTGTTAAATAGAACGACACGTCCGAGTATTGCCTATTTAGTAGGGAATGGAGAGCCTTTAGATTACACCGTGAATGATTTGGGACAGTCCATTAAAAATCAATATAATTTAGGTGTCTTTGATTTAAAGAAAGGATTTCCGGATGCGGCTAAAATAAACACCTTATTGATTGTAAAGCCGACTCAGCGTTTTACTGAATTGGATCAATTGAAAATTGATCAGTTTATATTGTCTGGAGGGAATGTGATTTGGGCCTTGGATCCATTGTTTGCGGAGTATGATAGTCTGCGCAATACAGCTGGAGCATATTTGGCATTTGACCGTGGGCTTGGATTGGAAGCGCAGTTGTTTAAATATGGCATCAGGGTCAACCCTAATTTAGTACAAGACTTAAATTGTGCTAAGCTACCGATGGTGGTTGGTGTAGATGCATCGGGATCACCTACTATTCAGAGAGTGCCATGGCCTTATTATCCTTTTGCCCAAGCCGGATCAGCACATCCGATGGTTCAAAATATGGACAGAGTGCTTACTGCTTTTCCTGCAAGCTTGGACACCGTGCGCGCAATAGGCATTACCAAAACTATTTTATTAACGACAGATACCACTAGCAGGATACTTAGTAGTCCTACGATGATCCAATTGAATAGTGGTCAACAAGAAGGAGAACTTGCAAGTTTTAAGAAACAACATATTCCTGTTGCGGTTTTATTA